>NZ_JBNGCO010000074.1:23970-26088 GCF_049974805.1 Baaleninema sp. | reverse complement strand
CTTTCCCGGTTTGGCGGTAGGCTTCAGTCGTCAGTTGCAGAGAACGGTTCCACACGAAACGACAGCAGCCAAAGGCTTTCGCCAGGGCAACTTCCTGCTCTTTCGTGGGATAAATTCTCAGCTTGACAACTTTCATTAGGCGAAACAAGCTTTGCACTAAGAGTAGCATAACAGATCGAACGGCTTGCTCGCAACCTTACCGCCGCGATTCATCTACGCTTCAATCGGAGATTAGAAACGTAGGATTCTCGCGGTTCAGGCTAAAGCGACGAGAAGGCTGCGATAGCGGGTCAGTTGTTTGGCGAGGTTGCGAGACATCATCGGGGTTTCTCCAGTTTCTGATGTTGATTGCTGTGTTGGATGTATCTGTATTATCCATATGGGTGGAAGCTGCTCCTTCCAGGTAGGGGGTTTAATGGAAGGGGTCAGATACGGAGAAGGAACGATGACGACGCTTTATGTGACGGAACCGGGGACGGTGGTGGGATATGGAAACGAGGCTTTGACGGTGAAGCGGGGGGAGGAGAAACGCCGCTGTCGGTTGGCGGAGTTGCGGTTGTTGGTGGTGTTACCGGGGGTGCAGTTGACGGGACAGGCGATCGCCGTGTTGCTCGATCGCGGGGTGGAAACGCTGTTTTTGCGGGGAGACGGGCGTTTTCGGGGACGGTTACAGGGACAGTTTCAGACGAATCCGACGTTGCGGTTGGCGCAGTATCGGGTGGTGGATACGACGTTCGGGATGGCGTTGGCGCAGATGTTGGTGTTGGGGAAGATTCGCAATCAACGGACGCTGTTACAGCGGCGAAATCGGGAAATGCGAGGACGGGTGGGGGGTTTGGCGGAGGCGGTGGAGACGATGGGGACGTATATACGACAGTTGCAGGGGTTGGAGTCGCCGTTGGATCGATCGCAGTTGATGGGGATTGAGGGGATTTGCGCCCGAACTTATTATCAGGCGTTGGCGCAGGTGTTGCCCCCTCGCTGGAATTTTTCGGGACGCAACCGCCGTCCGCCGCGCGATCCGGGAAATGCGCTGTTGAGTTGGGGATATGGGGTGTTGTTGTCGCGGGTATTTTCAGCCTGCGTTCAGGCGGGGTTCGATCCGTATTTGGGGTTTTTCCACGCCACGGAACCTTATCGTCCGAATTTGGTGTTGGACGTGATGGAGGAGTTTCGTCCTCTGGCGATCGATCGCACGGTTTGGGAGATTTTGGAGTCGGATTTGTTGGAGGCGTCGGATTTCGTTCCCTCGCCGGATGGAGAGGGGGTTTGGCTGGGACCCCAGGCGAAGAGGTTGTTTTTGACGCGGTTGGAACGTCGGTTTCAAACTCGGTTTTTGTACCCGCCGCAAAAGCGCCAGTTGACCTTGAGTCAGATTTTGTTGGAACAGGCGCGGTGGTTGGGACGCTGTTGTGTGGAGTTGCGATTGGATTATCAGGCGTTTACGGTGCGTTAGGAGGTGGGGAAGATGAGTCGCTTGTGGTTGGTGTGTTATGACGTGCGGTGCGATCGACGCCGGACGAAGTTGGCGAAGTTAATCGAGCAGCGGTGCGAGCGGGTTCAGTATTCGGTGTTCGAGTGTCCTTGCGATGAGGAGACGTTGGAACGGTTGTTGAAGCGGTGGTTGCGGGTGTTGGAGATACCGGAGGACAGTTTGCGGGTGTACCCGTTGGACGAACGGGCGAAACGGGAAACTCGGGTGTTTGGGTCGCCGCCCCCTTACGAACCGCCAGATTTTTTGATTTTGTAACTATTTTTAAAATGTCTCTATTGGGGGATGTACGAGCTAGGTTTTTGTTTGAACTGATAGTTTGATGTGTAACCTATTGTAAAGATAGGGTTAAAACTCGCGCAAAGTTTAAGTAATACTTAAACGGGAAGAGACAATGTAAAGTTTTGCAATTTTGTTGAAATAGGCTTGACAGCTTCTCGCGCTTTCGATAAATTTAGAATAATTCAATTTTCGAGAGTTTTTTCGGTTCGGCTGTTGAACCTTTTTGGGTTTGTAACGGATTGAAAACAGCTCTCGCGCCAACGAACCTTGAAAACCGCATAGCATCAGGTTTCCACAGGTATAGGGTTTTTTCTTACCTTCACCCCGCAAGGGGACGGAAACTC
>NZ_JBNGCO010000074.1:18676-23870 GCF_049974805.1 Baaleninema sp. | reverse complement strand
GTTTTTTCTTACCTTCACCCCGCAAGGGGACGGAAACACAGCATTGACCTGTTGGAATCGGGATGTGGGACGATATGTCGGTTTTTTCTTACCTTCACCCCGCAAGGGGACGGAAACGCAGAATCGATCTGTATTACGCTTGTAACATTACGCCAGATTAGACGTTGATATATCCCCGGAAAAATCGCATCCAAACCCTGATTATTTCGTTGTAGTATGGCTTAAATTCCAACGATCGATCCTCCCCGACAGTTCCCCAGACGGGGACAAAACGAGAGAGATTGAACTCTGCCGCCAACTGTGCCACTCTAATCGAGGCATTCTTTCGTTAAAAACTTTCAAACCCTCGTGATTTACTTCGTTACAGGCGGACAGCGTTCTGGTAAAAGCAAATTCGCGCAACAGTTAGCCAAACGCTTGTCCGATACACCGATTTACCTGGCCACATCCCGCGTTTGGGACGAAAACCACCAGGCGCGGATTCGACGCCACCAGATCGATCGCGACGCCAGTTGGCGCACCGTGGAAGAAGAGAAATATCTATCCAAACATCAGTTGGCGGGGGAAGTGGTGGTTCTCGACTGCATTACCCTGTGGCTGACGAACTTCTTCATGGATACGGAATTCAACCTTGAGGAAACCCTGGAACTGGCGAAAGGAGAACTGGAGGACTTCCTGCGACAAGACTTCACCTTAATTGCGATTTCTAATGAAATCGGCATGGGATTGCACGGAGAGAACGAAAACGGACGGAAGTTTGTGGATTTACAGGGGTGGATGAATCAATTCCTCGCCGATCGCGCCGACGAGGTGTTTTTCATGGTGTCTGGGTTGCCGCTGAAGGTGAAGTAGCGGTGACAGTGACGGCGAGACTCCCGGTGTTTCTGGCAGCGAGAACCCCGGCATCTCCAAGATGCCGGGGTTTTTTGGGGAAAATCTTGCCTCTCTACTCAGACACAAACTTAATGTGATTGATTGTGCCGTCTTCTTTGAGCGATTTGATTTCTACTTTAACAACTTTATTTTCTGGAATCAAGTTAAATTTTTTTGCTTCTTTTTCTGCAAACGAAACGCCAAGATAGTTATACGTAACTTCACTCCCTTTTTGCTTCTTTTTAATAACTTCTGCTTCTAAAATTTGTCCCACGTGAAAACTTTGCTTTTGTGATAACTTTTTAAGAGATTTCTTGTATTGGGACTCGTGATTTTGTAGCTGTTCTTTAAACTCACCAAATTTTTGGTTTCGCTCTCCTGGTGGAACACCCTCCTTGTAATACCGCATCAAGCGAAACGACCAACCGATAATCTGCATCAAGACTTCTGGCTTACTCACTTCCCCTTGCAAGTACTCCTGGCAAACCTCGTTCATGCTGGCAAAATATTCTTGAGTCTGCTGGCTGTGAGCAATCTTATCTCCTTGACTGGACAAAGTTTTTAAATATTTAAAAAAACGCTCTCCGGCATCAGGTCGATCTGCAATTGCCCGTAAATACGCCATTACTTTTCCAAGTTCGTTGGGATCTGTATCTCGTCGAACCAACTGTTGCGCGACAAGATGAGCCAGATGCCACTGACGTTCTGAGAGCTGGTATTCTGTATCAACTGAAGCCATGTTCGCAGTTCCTCGTACAATCTTAAATTCAAGAGTTCTTAGTTTAATAGTTCCCCGTGGGAGGTTGTCGATCGGTGGGATAGCTTAAAATCGCTTGGAGTTGCTTCAACTGTTCTAACTGTACTAAGTTCCTCTTTGCCTCAGCAATTGCCTTTCGGACAAACTGCTGTAATTCCTCCCCTCGAAGCGGTTTGATATCCGCCGTATAAGATAGATATCGATCGCACATCGACTCGGGTTTTTCGAGTTTCTTCACCGTCACTGTCATCGACCCCATGCCAATCGGTTTTCCCGCTCCCACTTTCAACGCAAATGGATATTTTACATCCTGTCCCAACGCCACCAACAGCGTCCCCAACTCCGCCAATGTCAAATTTTTAAACGGAAGCTGAGTCTCGAATACATACTGTTGACTTGCTTGCTGCACCGGAATTCCCTTCTGTCCGCCACTGACTGCTTTTTTTCCGTGATAGTAGAATTTGCGACCCTTAAGCCGTCCATCTAATTGTCCTTTTCTAATTTGATTCTGCTCGTTTATATAGTATTTTTTGCAGTCCCGCTGAGGCTCATAAAGTGATGGCATAAACCCAGTTTCCACACGAGTATGAGAGACAGTCGCATCGGAAAATTCTAACAATCCCTGAAAGCCTAACGCTCCAAAAACTCGACAGGCTGGACAAAGTTCTACACGACGCTCTTTGATTTCTTGCGGTCTAGGTTTGCACTCCTTATACCCGTTTGGAATTTTTAAGTCATACCGTAATTTTCCATTATTTTTTGTTTTTTGACTGCCTCGCGTCTTGACTTTGCAAACACAGCTTTTTGTAAGGGCTTCGTAAACACTGCGAATGGTTCCCTTCAAAGAACTGCCAGGAATAATGAGGCGTTTCTCTGCATCAGTTAGCATAGTTTTAATCAACGGAACGTTAGCATTCACGTCGCTTCCCATCATCACGGCTCCCGTGGAAACGTGCAAAGCTGTTCCCACCGTAAGTTCTAAATGAAGAACGCCGTGAATTCGTTCTTTCCGATATTTTTTGTGTCCGGCTGGCTCTTTAAGGTCTTTACCTCCTTGTGGTAACGATACAAAGTCATAGGGTTTAGGGACATTCGATTGATAGTTCATAATTATTTCTCCGTCAATGCAATAAAATGAATTGTTGAAGTGTGTTTGTCTCGAAAATATCGCTGCTGGATATTTTGATTCGCCGTTTTCACCTCTTTGGGTAAACGAGTTTCATCTTTGGGATATAGCTGTGCGTTGCGAACTTCGCTTTCCCAATCCCCCTCAATCACCTTGAAATCGAATTCATCGGGAGGTGTTTCAGTTCCCAACCACAACAGATCGTAAACGTTTCCGCGTTTTTTCCAACGAACTTCTACCTCAGCATTAAACGCCTGTCCTTCTGGACTGGGAAATCCCTCGGGTAATTCTGACTGAATTCCACTGACGCGATCGACCCAACGCAAAAAGTAGTACCATTTCGATCGAGTATCCAGTAAATCCTTCAATTGAGCCAGCGACCAACCGGAACCCGTACAAACCACTGCTGTTTTTGTCTCTGTTTTTGTCTCTGTCATCTCATCCCTCACGCGGCTAACAAATTCCGCCAACTTGACATGGCTTTAATAAAGATATCCTTAACCTGTTCTTCACCGTTCCAAGTCAACTTGACACCAAATCCCAAATCCATCGACTCTGCACTCACCGGAACGATCGCTTCGTCATCCCTCGGAAAATCATAGGGATTGTCATCGAGAAACATTCCAGCTCCCAGAAGTTTGTTCACTGTCCACTTTTTCTCAGACCCCAATAAGCAAACTTCTCTATCTTTCAGAATACAGCCAGGATAACTGACTGTGGCTGAATTAAGCGTGACTTTGACCGTTCCCAAACCGCGAGATTTAGCAAATCCCAACCCGAACCAACCTTCATCAAGGTCGCGTAAAACTAAGCCAATCAATGCTAATTGTGCCAAGGTGAAGTTTTTGAGATGAATTTTCGTCCGAAATTCGGCTTCTGTACATACTTGATAGTTAAACGGCCCGACGGCTACCGAACCAAATACGCGATCGATCGCCACGCCGTTGCGTTCTTCGAGTTTCACCGGTTTACCCGGAACGGGATAAGCATCTTCAATCCGAACCCGACTGGCGATCGAAGTATTTCCAAACATTTGGTCAGTGAACGACGACAATTTATAAATATCAGAGGCTTTTTTGTTATTCAAATACTCATATTTATCATTGAGAGGATCGTTTGCCCAAATTTCGTTAGAATTATTTTGAGGAGGTTTATCTTTTCCCACCGTCCGAACAATGCGTTCGCTGTGTGCGCGAATTGCGCCTTTCAAACTACTCCCCGGAAGAAAGATCGATCGACCGCCTTGGTAGTACGCCTCCACAAATTCCATATCCGGTTTTGTGGGGTCTGCACCTTCTTTTCCCGATTTAATTAAAATCGGCCCGTCTGGCGAAATACTGAGATCGATCGTGCAGTGGTTGACAAATCGCTTGTGCATTTTTAACTCCCAATGTAGTGAATTAACGTATCGATCGACTTAACTGTTCAAAATGGACTCTACGGAAACCGCCAGTTCTGGAAACGTTGGCGAGACAATTCGATCGCTTCCCCGATAAGGGGTCATCTGATAGGTTCCATTGTCGTCGAGACTGCAAACAAACACTGTCGGTTCTTTCGGTTTTCCTAAATAACTGCGACTGGCGATCGCCATATAATCGACAATCCAATATTCAGGAATTCCCAAACGCCGATACTCATAGAGTTTATCGACATAATCATCTTCCCAGTTTGTCGAAACCACTTCGATGACCATCTGCGGCGGTTCTAGTAACGCCGAGTACGCCATCGGTTGCGAGTCCCAAAGCTGTTTGTCTACAACCGTGATGTCAGGATGGCGACCCTGTTCGGTTCCATCTTCCGTTATTGTACGAATGACAACTCGACCCGATACCCAGTAATTTAAACTCAGACGACGGATTTCCGCTTTGAGTTCGTCTGCAATATATTCAGCGATAGTTTCATGTCGTCGCGTCGGTAGTTTTCTCACAATCTTTCCGTCAACGAGTTCGTAATCTCCCTCTTCATCGGGAAGTTTTTCGAGAAAGTCTCGAAATGTGAGTTTTTGGCGAGTGGGTTCTTGAGTAAACGTCACGATCGATCTCCAATTTTAGGTTTGAGTAGCTAAATATTTCGAGAAGAGAGTCGAAAGTCTGAAACCAACGGAAAATCATCATGATGGCGAGTCGGTTTCTTGGAGTTGTTGTGACTGAGTTTGGCGACGCTGTTCCAGTTCGTCGATAAACTTCCTCACCCACTGGTCTTTATAGTCTTTCGCATCTTCATAAGCGGATTGGTCTTCACGAACCAGCTTTTGTAAATAGTCCAACAAAAACTCGGGATGACCTTCGACGTCAATCCAATTCATGGCCTCAATATCCAGTTTAACGACTCCCAATCCTCGCGATCGACCGCCACCGAGGGGAATCTGTTCGGTCTCGAATTGATGTAATCCCACCATCAACATCCCCAGTTCCCAGTCTTCGGCGTTTTCCACCACG
>NZ_JBNGCO010000074.1:0-18576 GCF_049974805.1 Baaleninema sp. | reverse complement strand
GGTTCGAGCGATCGACCGGCACTAATTCGCAAAGCGGTCACAGTCCAGAGTGTTCCCGTAATTTCCAATCGGTTTTTAAAAGTGTCAAACATCACAAAACCTACAATTCTAATGTTAACTAAAATTCAAACAACTAAAAACATCTCGTACCGATATATTCCAATCGGTTAAAAGACTCAAAACAGGGAGTCGATCGTCATTTTGTTTGATTTCGGGTTGTTCTCGCGGCTTGAAAATGGCGATCGTACTTTCTTCGGGATCGACGAGCCACCCGAGTTGAGTTCCGGCGTTGAGACAGAATAAGATATTGCTCGTTACGCGAGTCGGACTTTGTTCGGGGGATAAAATTTCGATCGTCCAGTCTGGCGCAACTTCAAAGGTATTTTCAATTTCCCCTCGATTGTCCAGGGGAATCTTTTCCCAAGCAAAAACAGAGATATCTGGAACGATCGATCTCCCGCCAAACCTACAGCGTAACTCGGTAAACGCCGAGGCGATTCGATCTGGTTCCGCCACCCGATTAATTTCTGCTGAAAGTCGAGTTTGCAGTCGGCTATGTTTCCCCTTCGGTATCGGCTTTTGATAGGTTTTTCCATCGACGTATTCCGTCGCTGGCTGGGTTTCGGGGAGTTGTAGAAATTCGCTTAAGGATAACGAATTTGACTGGACGGTCGATCGCATTTTTGATGTTCCTCAAGGGAAGATTCAGGACTCTGTTAAAGGGAATCGCACATCTTTACCGAGTATATTGCTCTTTGAGGTGAAGTGCGATCGTGTTCGTTTCTGCTACATTGCGTCCGGTGGTTTGAATGCAGACTCCAATTCCGGCATCTGTCCAAGTTAAAACAAACTCAACCAAACCTTCTTCAGTTGTTCGCCGAATTGGATCGACTTGCTTAGGATTGAACGGCAATGAATTTACAATTTGCTTGACATAGGGAGACCGACATAGTTTTTTAGAAAAGTCTTGTAACGTATCTTTGCCGTGGTCGTCCCTGAGTTTAATTGTTTTTTGCTCTGGAGAGGTCTCATCTTGAGGAATTAAAGACAGCATTGCCGTTTTCTGTCTGGCAAACTGTAGCTGCGATCGCTCGTGAAACAGCACCCCCATCGCGGACAAGGTGACATAGGAAAGATCGTCGATCGATTCTTCGTCTACGAGAGCCGAAAGTCGTTCGTCGTCCCAAGGCAACTCTATCTCTTGTTTGGAGACTGTATTTCCGGTTTCGAGATCGCTAAAGCCGACGTAGTGATTTAACCAAAAGGCTAGGTCGAGCGAAACTGGTTGAGGCGGAAGTGCAATAACTTCTGAAAACTTCTCAAATAGGTAATAAACAGGGATTTCTAAGGCTTGGCCGACCATGCCAGCAAACGAAATTTGAGCTTTATAACCTCCTGTGGCATTAATCGCGATCGAACTGGGATCGAAGGTTCGAGCTTCCTTGCTAATCTCCTTAACCAGATTCCGCAATCCATCTTGTTTGAAGGCTTTAACGTTGTCGTCTCGTAACCCATCAAGAATCCGATATTCAACCTCTTCAAATTGAACTGGATTTCGATTATTTTTGTAGTACAAGTTGAGAAGCTGTCCGGTATAGCGACCATCATCGGTATCGGAAACTAGAAAAATTAATTGCTTTTTCTGGTCGAGCAAACCCTTGCTTAAAATGCTAGAAATTGAGTTAATTTCCGCACCACAAACACGGCTCATATTCTCTTTTTCTAGCAACCACAAGCTGAGTTGATGCCAGTTCTTTTCAGCTTTGAGTTGCTGAACCTCTTCATTTTCTCGATTGAGATTGTTGAGCAAGCTCGTTCCAACTGTGCAAATAAGTGTGTGTCGCATCTCGATCTACCTCCTGGCTTTTTTCTTGCTAGAGTTTTGGAATTCTCTAACCAATGCTGTATGTTCTCGGGCTAAATGTCCGAGATAAAGCTGTGCTAAAGTCATATGCAGATCTTTGACAACTTGCTGATAGTTGTTGCGATCTTCCAAAAAAGCTTGCAGATCGTCTTCTTCCTGTCCTGATTTATAGCTTTTTTGGATGCTGTCTAGTAAATCAGTAGCAGTTTGGTGTAGTTGTTCAATTGACTCAACCAGCTCGACGGCAAAATATTTATTGCCTTGTTTTTGTTTCCAAATTTTGCTAGAACCTTGCCTGCCAATTTGGTAGCGAATGAAAGTTTTTAGTGCTTCCAAAGACGTGGAAGGTTCTGTGGAAACTGACAGGACATTTTTAAATGGAGATTTCTCATCCTGTTTTTCAATTTGAAATTTTTTCGCAAGTCGTTGAATATCCTCAATGACATCATCCATAAAAAATCTAAGTTCGCGATCGATCCGAAGTTTTAGCTGCTCGCGTACATCCATCATGCGCTCTTCGCTCATTTTGCTTCCTCCCGAAAAACTTGGTGAAACTCGTTGCAAACTTCAATTTGTCCGAACCCTTCCAGCGTTCGTTCTCCAATCCCGCGACACTCCAACCGAGCTAATGGCTCGTACCATCGATCGATCTCTTCGGTACTAAACAAGTACACGCTCCCTTTCGTCGTCACGAGATCGATATCTTTCATTAACCCCCAGGCGGAATTCCAACCGGAAACATAGTCGTAACTGCTGTAAGCCGCGTGAAGTTCTAAGCTTTTATCTTCATCAATCCCCGCAAACTGACAAAGCATCGATGGCGTTACGACTGTTGTTCGCTTCCAGTTATCCAGAAAAACACCGTCCGATTGGAGATCGATCGTAAAGTAGGTTCTCTTTTCAGACAACGGACAGTCTCCAAAAAGTTCTTTCCACTGCTTTTGTCGCTTGTTTAACTCTTTGTTAAACGCCTGAATTCGTTTTTTCACAGCTTCTTGAAGACTGACTTCAACACACTTGGCCTCGATTTCAACGCGGCCTAACCCTCGCGATGCCGAACCGCCCAAACGAAAATGATTCGAGAATTTGTCTAGAAAAGTAGTTAAGTGTTTTGCGAGATTGTCATCTTCAACGATAATCGAACTCCGATAAACCACATCATGCCACTGTTTGAGTCCGTGCGGATGTTTGGTAGCAAATCGTTCGTTGAGAACTTCTAGACTGTACAGAATTTCGTCTTCTGAGGTTGATCGACGGCGATTTATCCCTACACGAGTTAACAGACGCTTGGAAACCGACATTTTAATGTAACGCTCTTTATATTTACCGTAAAACCCGCTGTAAGGCTCCACTCGTCCGCCATCTTTTGGATCGTTTGGATCGTAAAGCTGTCCGTACTTTTCTGCCCAAAATCGATCGATCAGCGTATCGAACACGCCGTTTCCGTTCGGCTTAAAGCCCTCCTTGGCTTTCGCACTTAGAACCGTGGACGGTAACACGCGAACAGTATCCACTTCGAGGGGGAATTCGCTCTTATCTCCATCTTTCGCCGTCGCTGGATAACCGTTGCGAAAAACTGCCCCGTTGTCATCCACAAACAACCGAGAAAAATCGTCTCCGTGTTCCGGTTTTTCATCAGAAAGTCGAAGCATTTGTGCGGCGACGGCACCGCGAATTACGGAACCCGAAATAAAATCTGCCGCTTCGCTCACAGAACCCGGTTTTTTCCAACCGATCGCGAGAGGAGATTTTGCCGTAATTTTCAAGCGAATTTCTTTCACGACGCACCTCCTGCAAGTAGTTTTTTCCACGTCGCCTCGTCAGTTTTCCAGTTTTCTGGCTTAAACTGCCAACTCAGCCATCCCAACCCGGCGGATTTACTGCCTCCGAGAGCGTTAATCTGTTTCAAACCTGCCCAAATCAACAATTTATATTGTGGTAGTAGGTGGGAATCCACATGAATTTGTCCCTCAAATGCCAAAGCCAGGTTGGCAGGTGACGTTTCGAGGAAGTAGAGTTTTTTATCTTCCGCAGTTCCTCGGCGACGGTTAATCGTAACCCCTGGACGCAAAACTTCCGGTAAATTTTCCTGGGGTTCGGAACACACTAAAGCCTCGAAATCAACGCGAGACGGTAACACGGGATTTCCAAAAATTTGACAGATAATACAATGATGTCGATGGTCTTCGTTGACGCGATACTCTTCACGTAGAAAGTTTGAACTGTCGGGTAATCCCACTCGTTGCGGACACATCTTGTCCGGTTTCGGCGATCGACACACCGGCCATTCCAACCCTCTGGCGAGTTTTTCGCACTCGTGGCGCAAGCGTCCTTTCAATTGTGACGCGGGAATCAACAATTTTCCGTCAGCAGTCCGAACGATAGGTTTGTCCGCCAGGGAACCGGAAGACCCCCCGGCACCCACACATAAGGCGCTGTCCAGTGTGGCGGTCACAGTTATCGATTGTGTGGTGGATGTTAGCGATTGGAGGTTAATCATGGATTTGCGACCTCCGATTGAGTTTCAGCTTGGGTTTCGGCGTGAGTTTCGACTTCAACAAAGGGATAGAGATCGACCAGTTCTCGCCAAATGGTTTCGTAGGTTGTCAAACCGTTTTTTTCTTTGATAGACATCCACGGCGCGAGATTTCCATTGTTGTTGGTGTCTTTCGGCTTGCACCAGGCGGCTTCAAAGTGTTCTTTGAGCAAGTCTTGTTGTTTGTCTTTCAGGCGCGATCGAAAGTAAAGGTAGTTTAAAATGGCGGTACGTTTTCCTCGATCGAGTAAACTCCGAATTTGATAAATTTGCGATCGCGGAAATTCCGATTCTTTCAACGCTCGGACAGTTTGGATTAAGCCATCAAGTTCGTACAACGTGTACGGAGCCGCATACAGTTTGAGTTTGGGTTTGCCGAGCTTCGTCAATCCGTCGTCGCGAAATTCTGTAATGTTTGAAGAAATCATCGTGACAGATTTGAGCGTGAGGATATCGACTGTCCCTCCATGATAACCTGATTCCTTGAGCTTTTTGGCAGTTTTTTTAGCAGATTTTAACAATTGATTCGTCAAATTTTCCGCATAGTAAATTGGTGTGTCGTAGGAACTGATTAGCACACCCATTGACGTACTGAGTTCACATTTTAATACCCTAGATTTTTGTGGTATATAACGATGGTAAAAGCAGTAACCTACGAATTCATCGTGACTTTCTGGGTGAATTGCATACCGATCTTTTTTCGACTCCAGAATTTCTTCAAATTTATCGCCAATATCTCGGGCAATTTCCAGGGCTTTGTTAGCTGGAACGATCAGCAACACATCATCGCCGCCAATTGTGATGATTTCAAAAGGATGCACCCATTTCTTATGGCGTTTTTGAGACTCGGGCTTTTTAATATCTTTCAGTTTATGGGGATGTAGGTTTTTCGCCAGAGCGTAGTAAACAGACTGTTCTGTTGCCTCGAAAATGTCTTCACTGAACTGTCGATAGTCTTCAGGGGTTTTGATTTTTTGAATAAACCCTCCCATATTATTACCGTCAGCATAGATAAAGGAAATAAATCCATCGCTGGCGTTGGCGATTTCTTCGAGGTTGCGGGATTCAGTAATCTTCTCCTCTCCGTTTCGCTTTTCGGACTCAAAATCGTACTGCGAGTTTAAATCCGGGTGCTTTTCCAAAAATTCTTCAAACTTCTTGACCCAACTATCAATATATCCTGGTTGCCAATCTAGGGTATACCAATGTTGATTCTGTTTGTCTCGCTTCGTGGTTTGACCCATGAGATATTTTCGAGCCAAGGGTTCTGAAAACCAATGTTCTTTGGCGAGAGCATCGGGTTCGACGTGCAAGACAGAAGAGGCTCGATCGTTATTGTCGCGTTTGAGATAAGGATGGGTTTCGAGCATGGGGGGATAACGGCGAGACGATCGATTTGAAGTTTCATTTCCACTCCGTCGCTGGTTGAATTTGACAGCTAGCTTTCCCGCCAGTTCGTTGAAGCTTTTGCGCTGGTAAAAAAGTTTTTTAAGTTCGTCTGGAGTGGAGGATTCAATTTTGCCAAAGTAAGATTGAATTAGAGGTTTGGCATAATTTTGACGATACCAAGCGAGCCAGTTTGTCGATTCGGGATTGTCTCGCTGGAATAAGCCAAAGCGAATTTCAAGGAGTCTGAAGGTGTCCCCAACAGCGCAACTATTTGCGGTTATTGTTTCGTGGGTGTAGCGTTTTTCGATCGCATCTGCGAGGTCGTTAACGTAAGCCGCCGGACAAAACGCGAGTACGTTTCCGCCTGTGGAGTAAACAATGAGTTCGGGAATGAGTGCATCCAGTAAGGCAGACAATTGAGGTTCTTGTTTTAACCAGTCTCGCGGTGCTTGATAGTCGGCGATATCGACTTCAGACGATCGATCTCCAAAAAATGCAGGAATATCGACGAGGTTGATTCGATCGAGAATTGCAGAAGCACCGCGAATCTCCATCAAATTTTCTGACTCGAAGACGTACTGTTTGATTTTGGTTGCACCGCCGTAAACCAAGCCAATTCGGGTTTCCTGTTCCCAAAGTTCGCGCCATTTCTGTTTGATTTCATCAATAGTTTCGGGATAATCGTCTTCGGTAATTGTTTGCAAGGTTTCAACTTGCTTGACGATATCTCGAACTTCTAGGGGAACGTTTTGCGGATTGTCGATCGCCGTCTTCATCTGGCAGAGGATATCGAGGGGAAACTGGGGTTCTTTTTCGTTTCCCCATGCCAGACACCAGGAGAGGGCGATTTTGAAGCGTTTCCGTAAGTTTTCCGTCATCTTGCTGCAACCTTTAAATGAGTGAACGATCGATCCTTATTTTGAAAAATTTCGTGGCATGGCTTTATTCTAAATTGCCACTCTGAAAAATTCGCTTGGCTTTTTGGCAATAGTTTCTGGCATTTTCAATCGCTTGAGTATACCCAGAATATTTTTGATTTGCCTCAAGGGAAGCATGCGCGATCGCATTGCGGATGGGATTAGTTTTATGGAATAGTTTTGCAAGAGATGTTCGATTGACTCCATTTTCTTGAACGAACCATTTTTTAGTACGCTCTCGATTCTCTTTGCTGCGTGGATCTAACTGTTGATACTCGCAACCGTAAGTCACAATAGATTCAACGAGAGAAATATAGCCTGTCGCATATCGGCTATTGTCAAAATACCAGCTTGCCAGTTCGAGCTGCAATTGGCTTTCGGGAAGATCGGAACTGGCAAATTTCCGGGTAAAGCGAATCAAGTCGTCTTTGAAATACTTAAATGGAGATTGAAGTTCGGATTTTTCCAATGCAGTTCGCAAATCGTTCATGCGCTGTCGGATTGTGGGGACGTAGTTGATATTCAGAGCGTTAGACAAATTTTCAATGGCACGAGAGATGTCCGTACAGCCTTGTTCTTGAAGCAACTCGGAAATCAGATAGCCGTTACCAAAGTTTTGGAAGCTATATCCCCCTTTAATCCAACGGGTGAGATCGAACAGTGGTTGGAGATTGACAATTGGAGCATAACCAATTTCTCGCATCATCTCTAGCATTCCATAGTAAACGCCTCCGATATCAATTTGCTTTTCAGATTCAATGTCGTTCAGAAAGGTGACGACCAAAAACATAAAAAGTGACAACGATCGAAACGAGTGGGTAATGTCGATGTAAATCGTATCTTGTCGTTCTAGGAGGTTGACAATTTGAAAAATTGCATCCAGGGAGCGCGTGAGTTCGCTTTCGTTTAAGCCATAGGGCGTCACAATACACTTAGAGCGAGGACTGACCACAGATTCAACAACACTTAAGTCCAGTTCGCTCGCATCGCTCTGGTGATTCAACGATGAGATCCTGTCGGCGAGTTCTATATAATAGTCTTCGTCGAGATCGATTTTATTTTGTTGGCAGAAAAATCGATACACCTCTTCCCACATCGATTTGACAGTGCCAATAAAAATAATGCTGTCTAAATCTAAATGTTGGTATAGTGCCGAAGATACAAAGCTGCTCTCATACGAGCGTCCATCAATTTTATACTTAGCTTTTCGATATTCTCGAACCACTCGATCGTCTTTTGTATTGAAGGGGCCTGTTCCAAGTGGAGAAATTAAAATTTTAGCCATTGTTCTCTTGCCAGAATTTTGGATAAAAACAAAAAATTTGCAGGGAAGCTCAATACCGCTTCCACGACGATCGCTCAACCGATCGCACCGAAGCGACAAGCCTCAAAAAAACCTTTACCAGTCCAGGAAACGCAGCGAGAAAGAGACGCGAACTGCCAAATGGGTTCTGTTGAAAAAAGATGCCTGGATCTATTTTCATTAAGATATCAAATTTCAACAGCCCTAAAGTGAGAAGATTGAGTTTTTTAAGATTTTCTTCACCCTCTCTTTTGAGAATGTAACGTTTTCAAACAGTTTTCTTTACTAAGTAAAGAATCACTGCTTTTTCAAATAATTTGTGCTAAACAATCTCTCGAAAACCACAACGCCATTATACACCCTACTAGAATAAGCTCCTTCCAAACTATCCCTCGTCCTCCACATACCAGCGATACGCCTGCAAGATCTCCGATCGCATCTCCTGGCGAATCTCCCAAGGTAACAACACCTCGCCGAAGGGACGCCACGCCCGCAACCGCATCCGCACGTTCGTATCCCCCTGGCGCACCCAAACCCGGTAATAAGCATCCTCGGGCGATCGATCGCGCCAGACGCCCAACAAAAACCCCCGCCGTTCCGCTGCGGCGTTAGCCTGAATCAATTGCCCCACTTCCCCATAACTCACTGGTTCAAAGGTCTCGTGACGAAAGGTTCCCGCCACGTAACCGTCGTGAAACCCGCGATCGAACCGCAACACCATCAACCGAGGTTCCAAATAAAAATCGAACCCCCACGCCGCTTCCATTTCGCCGCGAATCTCGTCCGGCGTGGGCAACTGTTGCGATCGATATCGCTGCCACAACGTCCTCGGTACCGACTCGTCCTCCCAATCGATCGCCTGCAAATGCTGCACGCGATCGAGCCGAAAATTGTACCACTGGCCGCAACAGTCGGGCGTTTCACCGAACCCGCACAGATAAATCGCCCGACGCACGTAATAACAACACACCGGATACACCACACAGCGCACCGACGCCCCCAACCGCGAACTGTTGTACCTCAAGCGAATCGGCGGCACCACCGGGCGTTTCCACAATTCCACTAACTGCGCCTGCCAGTCTTCCACGCGATCGATATTGCGATCGCGGACAATGTAATCCACCTCAAAGAAAAACCGCTGCACCCCCGCAATCGGCCGAGAAAACCGTTGCGCCACCGTTCCCAAATCCAAATTCACCAACGCCAAAGGCAACTCCTCCCCCGCCGTCCGTTCCTCCATCGCGGGAACCTCTGGAAACACCGCCACGCGATCGAACCGTCGCCCTTGTCGTTGCAACCATCCCAACTCCACCAACAAGCGAAAATCGTCGAAGATCGATCGCCGCGTCACCCCAAACAACCGCCGTTGCAACACCGCCGCCAACTGTTCCTCCGTCAGTCCCGCCTGTTGGCACAATCGTTGTTTCCACTCCCGCGTCAGCCAGGGTTGCAACCATTGCGCCGCCGTTTTCCCACAGGCGCACCGTCGATCGTGCAAAGGGGGAATCGCTTCCCCTTTAGGATGGGTTTTCGTGAAAAAGCGATCGCGCCATTGGGGGTACGTAAACGCTTCCGGTAACACCGCCCCCTCGCTGCCATACAGCCAGCGCAACTCTGCCCACAGGCGAATCGCCCGTAACAAATGCTGTGCCAACGCCCCTCGCGTTAACTGTTGCAGAAATTTCGGATGGGGCGAAAATTCAAAGTGCGATCGATTCATCGTTTCGTTGTCTCAGTTTCGTTGTCTCAGTTGCATTATCTCAGGCAATTTGGAAGGCGCTCTTTCTACCCACCCCTTACAATAGTCTGGTTTGGATCGATCGTTACAACGCTCGTTTCAATAGATTGATTTTTCTAACCTTTTATGAATCCTATCCAACTGCGATTAATTGCCAGCCAAACCCGTCAAGGCTTGCCCTACCAACACTTACAGGTTCGCATTACCACCGAAGACGGCATTATCACCGCCGCCGACCTTAAAAATCTAACCTTACCCAAAGGCATCGACTTCAAACAGGGCATCGCCATCGAAGGCAAAGCCCCCATTTGGCTGTACGGCTACCTCGTCCACGAATGCCATCCCGCCGCCTGGGTGGGATGCTACGACCCCCGTTTGGGTGTCGTCGTCGTCTCCAGCCACACCCATCAAGTCCGCGTCAGCCAGGTTCTCGACATCGAACTCCCCGAATTAGAAACCCCGTAACCGCCATGCAACCCGAAATCCAACAACCCGAAATCCAACAACCGGAAATCCAACTGCAAATTATCCAACTCAAAGGCAGTAGCCGCGACTATCAAGCCCTCGCCATCGACACGCGCCCCCTGCGACGCTTGATGTCTCCCGATGCCCTGTTGACGTGGAAACTACCGCCGCAACTGGACTTAAGCCGGGGCGTGGTGTTGTACGGCAACGCCCCCAACTGGTTTTACAACCATGCCCTGTTGCAATTGCAGGAAGCGCCCTGGGTGGGGTTTTATGACTTGCGATCGAAATCTGTCGTTGTGGTGCGATCGCGCCAAAAGGGAATTGCCCCAGGCGATACCTTGCCCATCTTTCCCAACCGAGAACCAGGCGTTGCCGTACTCGTCGGCGGTCCTCCCAACAGCGGAAAAAGCGTCTTGTCGAACGCCTTGCGCGTAGCCGTAACGCGATCGCGCCCCGACTTACAAGTTTACTTGCACCGCGCCAACTGGGACGGCGAAGGCAACTACATTTACGAAAGTCAAAACCGACAAGTTGTCAAGCATTTGAAACAAAAAAACAAATACAAAATCCCCGACTTACCCAACGCCGACGAAGTTCTCGATTTGTACTTTCAAGAACGAGCCAGAGATACCGAAAACATCCGTCAAGTTATCGATTTAACCCTTGTCGATGTGGGGGGCGTTCCCGACCCGGTAAAACTGCCCGTGGTGCGATCGTGCAGTCACGCTCTGATTATCAGCAGCGACCCCCAAGCCGTGCGATCGTGGCAAGAACTCTGTCGCGACCTCCAACCGCTGGCGGTAGTTCACAGCGTCCGCGAAGACCGCTGCGACCTGTTGCAAACCTCGCCCTATCTCGAATTAGTTGCCGGACCTTGGGAGCGCGATCGCCCCGCTTCCGTTCCCCAACCCCTGCTCGATCGCCTCTTAAAACTCATGTAGAAAAAACATCCAAAATCTCCACAAATCCCTCAACAATTCTCCATCTTAAACAATCGAAAATATATCCGTGTTCTCGGTGTCTCTGTGGTGAATCCCACAAAAAACTTAAAACTTTTTTCCTTGCAACCCCCCACCCCCGAGACTAAAATCGAACTAGAAAGACCCATCCTTCCCAAATCCCCCCTCACTCCCATGAAAAAAGCAGTGTATTGGCTCATGGGCGACACCGCCGGACGAATAACCCTCAATATGTGGAATTGGTTGTGGGGATTGCCGCCAGAAGACGAACGCCGCGCCGCCGACCCCTTACAAACCGCCGAAACCTCCCTCAAAGCGATGCAGGCCTCCGTCCGAAAACTGGCCAAAGCCGTCTCGGCGCAAGTCGAAGCGTATCAAAGAGCCACGCTGAAATACGAAGAAAAAGTCCAACAAGCCAAACACTACGAACAACAAGCCATCGCCGCCCGCCAGCAGGGTGACGAAACCACCGCGCGGCTGGCCATGGCCCAAGCGATTCAACTCGAACAACTGCTACCCCAACTCGAAGACCGAGTGCGTCAAGCAGAAGTATTCGTGAGTGCTTCTCAAGAACGATTGAATCGAGAGCGACTGCAACTCGAAGCCTACAAAGCCGACATGGAACACATGAAGGACATGGCAGAAATGAGCCAAGCCCTCAACACCATCGCCCAGCTTGACAGCCAACTTAACATCGACTCGGCGCGATCGAACTTCGATCGCGCCAAAGAAACCGTCGAACAACGACATCTCGAAGAACAAGCCCTCGCCGAAGTGCGCGACCTTTCCAACGAGACCATTTCACAAGACTGGGAAACCCTCGCCCTCGACGACGAGATCGATCGACGATTGCAACAATCGAAAAGTCCTCCCAAACAACGGTAACGGATCGTGACTCAACAACGTAGCGGACCGCCGCCCATCGTCTTCATCCTGATTTTCCTCCTCCTCGCCGGAGGCGGTTACTGGTGGTTTTTCCAACGCCAACCCGCACCGTCCGGCGTCGCCACCGCCCCAGGTCAACCAACCGGAAACGTTCCGCCCCAGCAAGCCCCCAACGCCGCACCCCAGCCAGTAGGAACCGCACCGCCGCCCCCGCCGGCCGCCAATACCTTCTCGCCACCAACGAACGTTCCCAGCGGCACCACCGTCACCATCGACGGTTCCACGAGTATGGTGTCCATCAACGAAAGCTTGAAAACCGCCTTTCAACAGCAATTTCCCGGCACCACCGTCTCCACCAGCGCCAACGGTACCGAGAACGGACTCCAAGCCCTGAGTAACGGACAAGCGGACATCGCCGCCATCTCTCGGCCCCTGACGCCCCAAGAACAAAATCAAGGACTGGCCGCCATTCCCGTGGCTAACGACGCCATCGCCCTGGTGGTGGGGGTGGGAAACCCCTTCGGACAAGGACTCAGCCGACAACAAGCCGTCAGCATCTTCACCGGACAAATTAGCAATTGGTCGCAAATCGGCGGTCCGGACAAACCGATTCGCGTTATCAACCGTCCTCCGGAAAGCGGAACTCGCCAAGCCTTCCAAGAATTGGTCCTTGGCGGCGGTAATTTCGGCAACACGCCCAATATCACCACCATGGAACGGGATGCCACAACGCCCATGTTGCGGGAGGTAGGAGACGACGGCATCGGCTACGCCACCGCCGCGCAAATTCTCAATCAAAGTACGGTTCGGGTGGTGGCCATCGACGGTTTGACGCCAGCGGCCTCGCAGTATCCTTATCAGCGAATTCTGTACTATGTTTATCGCAACCCGCCGACGCCGGAAGTGTCTGCGTTTCTGGGGTTCGTGGGTTCGCCGTCGGGTCAACAGGCGATTTTGACGGCGGGAAGTTGATAATTTTCACCACACCAGAGACTGAGGTTGGCTGTTGGGTTGCCCCCCAACCTACCCACGGGTTATCAAAAACATGGCGCGGGAAAACCCCGATCCTTTAGGACGGGGATGCGCCTTGCGCCTTAGCTTCCACTTTACCAATCTATAGGTAGTATGTTAACATGGGAAGCCAGAATAGTGATAGCCCATGTTAAAAGCGTACAAATTTCGTATATATCCAACATCAGAACAGAAAGTCTTACTTGCTAAGTCCTTCGGCTCTGCACGTTGGTTTTTTAATTTTGCGCTTGACTTGGCATCCAAGACCTATCAAGAGACAGGAAAGGGGCTAAGTCGCAATGACATCATCAAACTATTACCTGGACTCAAGAAAGAGCATGAGTGGCTAACTGAACCACCTTCTCAAGTGTTACAGCAAGCAGCACTTGACCTATCTAGTGCTTTCCTCAACTTCTTCGCAGGACGAGCAAGATATCCCCGATTTAAGAGCAAGCACCGGAAGCAATCAATCCGCTTTCCCCAAAACGGCAAGCTCGATGGGGAGTATCTAGTTCTACCTAAGCTAAAGAAAGTCTACTGCCGAGTTTCGCGCTTGCCAGAGGGCGTATTAAAATCTGTCACCGTCTCGATGACACCGACAGGGGAATACTATGCTTCCTGTTTGTATGACGATGGTAGGGAGAAGCCTGAGCCGAGTAGTGAGGGTAAAGCAGTTGGAGTAGATTTGGGAATCACTCATTTTGCCATCACCTCCGATGGGTCAAAGCATGGGAATCCCAAGTCTTACCGCAAATATGAGAAGAAATTAGCTATCCGACAAAAACGGTTAGCGAAGAAGCAAAAAGGCTCTAGTAATCGTGCTAAAGCCCGAAAAAAGGTGGCTAAGGTTCATCAGAAAATCACTCGCTGTCGTGAGGATTTTCTCCACAAGCTAAGTCGTAAATTAGTTGACGAAAACCAAGTCATTGTGGTGGAATCCCCCCTAACCCCCCTTAATAAGGGGGGAACTCAAGGGGGGATAAACATGGTACGCAACCACTGTCTCGCTAAATCTATTAGTGATGCAGGGTGGGGTATGTTCCAGACCCTGTTGAAGTACAAGGCTGAATGGGAAGGAAAGATGTACGTAGAAATAGACCGATTCTTCCCTTCCTCAAAGACCTGTCATGTTTGTCTCAATCAAATTGGTAGTTTACCTCTTGATGTCAGAGAGTGGACTTGCCAGAAGTGCAAAGCCAAACATGACAGAGATATCAATGCAGCCATCAATATCAGAGATGAAGGTTTACGAATTTTGGCGGGAGGGCATCTCGCTACCGCTTCTGGAGAAAGAGTAAGACTAAGTAAGGGTACTGCCTTTACTCAGCGTCATTCTGTGAAGGAAGAATCCCCGTCGCGTGATTCGCGGGGAGTTGTCAATTTGTCAATTTGGCCACGAAATGCAAATTGCGATCGAAAAGATAGCGGAAGGGAACGGGATATAAATTGAGTCGCCGTTGCATGACTTTAGGAAACCAGCCGATTTCGCCGAAGATAGCGTTCCAGCCACGGGAAGATAAATAATGATAGGGAAGGGCGACGCCGTAACTGCGGTTTCCCACCCAATCCATAAACCGCAGGCGAATCTCGTCGAACCAGGAGTTACAGCAGTGGTCTTTGATTAAAACGGCTTGTTTGGCGACGCGGGTACATTCAGCTAAAACGGCTTTGGGGTCGTGGGTGTGGTGCAGTACGTCCACCACCATGACAAAATCGAAACTATTGTCTGGGTAAGGAAGGGTTTTTCCGTCGAATTGGCGGACGGGAATGGCGGTTTTGGGACGAACGAGTACGTCTACGCCTTCTAATTTTGCGTTCGGACGTAAGGCGTTTACGGCAACGGCGATTTCGCCACTTCCGCAGCCGACATCGAGTCCGGTGAGGGGTTGGTTTTTGGGTAATAGGGTCGCCAGGTGGTTCGCTAATACGCGAACGCGGCGGTTCATGACGAGGGAATGGTGGAGGGTTTGCATTGCCAGGATGGGGGAAGAGAAATGCGATCGCCCAAATATAGCAATATTAATAGCAAGATGAAAGGATTCGCGGCAAAATTCTCGATCGATTGCTGTGGCCAGATCCCCGGCATCTCTAGCCGGGGATCTGGAGAGAACAGACTATCCAGAATTAAGAATTATCCCGGCGATCGCTTTGATATTTTTCCGCTTGATACCTTTCGGAGAGAACGGCGTAAAACAACCCGCTAAATAGGGTTTGGGCGCCGATGAGAATAAACACCATTCCCGTCACCGCCGGACGAATGGCGTATAGAGGACCGAAATCAGCATCGACCCAAGTCCGAACGATCGATAGTTCGATGCCCAAGCCGATGCCGAACATCACCAGAGAAAACAAGATAATTTTCTCGATACTAATGGATTTTACCACCCAATCCATCCGTTTCGATCGCCGTCGAATTCGATGGGTTAACGTATACAGATGCGCCAGCAGTCCGGTTAACAGGAGTTCGTACCCCAATAAAGAGGACAACGCCGAAACAACAATCCAGTGGTCGTTAAAGCGCAAATCTCCCACGTAAACCGATTCTCCACCGGGAGCGAGATTTAAAATTCCCGACAAACTCAAGCCAAAGGCGATGAGTAAAAGACCGGGAATCCAATAGACATATTTCGGCGCAAAAAGCAGAATATATTTTAAATGTCGCCAACCGTCCGACCAGGGGCGCAAATGAGGAGCGCGATCGCGTCCGTCGGGGTGGAGTGTAATCGGCACTTCGCTGATTTTTAAGTCTAAAATCGCCGATTTGACCAGCATTTCCGAGGCGAATTCCATCCCCGGCGATTCCATATCCAATTGAAGAAACGCCCGTTTAGAAAACGCCCGCATTCCTGAGTTTACATCAGAGAACTTAGCATGATATAATAAATTGACTATCGTGGTAAGTGCCGGGGTTCCAATGTGGCGATTTTTCCAAGGCATCGCCCCCGGAATAATTTGACCTTTCAACCGAGTTCCGATGACGAGATCGTATCCCGACATTAACTTTTGAACCAGGGGAACCGCTTCGCGAAAATCATAAGAATCGTCCGCATCTCCCATGACGATAAATTCACCCCGCGCCGCACGAATTCCCCAAGTCAACGCCGCACCGTAACCGCGCACGGGAACCTCAACCACTCGCGCACCGAGAGATTTAGCTAATTCCTGAGAGCCATCTGTCGAACCGTTATCGGCGACGACGATTTCTCCACACAATCCCAATCGATCGATCGCCGTTTTCGCCTTTTCAATACAAATTTTTAACGTGCGAACTTCGTTGAGACAGGGAAGCACAAAAGACAGGTCGATCGTTTCCATCTGCGATCGCGCCGTATCCTCTCGTGTCGTTGAGTGCATGGGAGAAAAACCTAAAAACAGTAAAACGATGCGACTATATATAAAGAGTTGAGGAGAATTTGTCAATTGAGAAGTCCTCTGAGAAACTCGGTATCGTGAAGAAACCAGGTTTCTGGCGATTCAAACGTTTCTGATTCTAATTTTCAGATGCAGCCATTTTCACCCAAGCGATCGATCGCGATCGTTGCACTTCAATTCTTACTCTTACTCAGCGTCACCTATTGGATTTTCCCCCATTACGAACGCTGGCACGCTTTCGATCTCCAACACTACCACAGCATCTCAGTTAACATTCGACAGGAACTCGTCCCCTACCGGGATTTTCTACTGGAATATCCCCCCGCTTCCCTGATTCCGATTCTCCTCCCGCAACTGTTTTCCCGTAGCGAACCCCTTCCCCTCGAGGATTACATCTTCGGATTCGTAGTAGAAAACCTGGCGTTTACCGTTCTGCTGGGGTTGGGATTGCTAGGAATCGCACCCCGTCGCGGCGTCTCCACCCTCATCAAATATACCTTGCTGGCGTTGTTGCTGTCGCCGCTGCTGCTGTGGCGATACGACTTGTTCCCCACCCTCCTAACCGTCGCAGCGGTGTTGGCGGCGCTGTCGCAATTCGCCATCGGTTCCGGAATCACCTTGGGATTAGGAATCGCCGCCAAACTCTATCCTGTGGTTCTCGTTCCCGTATTTTTCCTGTATTTTACGGCGTCTCGTCGTTTGGGAAGCGGAATCAAACTGATTGTGAGTTCGATCGCTACCACCTTACTCTCGTTTCTTCCCGTTTGGTGGCTGGCTCCCGACGACTTTACCTCCTTTTTGACTTATCACAAAGATCGCGGCTTGCAAATCGAAAGCGTTTACGCCGGATGGGTGAGTTTGGGGGAAGTTCTCGGCTTAACGGAGGCGTCTTCAGAAATGAACTACGGCGCACAACACCTCGTTTCTCCCCTCGCCGAACCCCTGTTACAGCTTCAACCCTGGCTGTTTGTGGCGGCGATGGCGGTGGTATATGGTTTGGCGTGGTGGCGGTTTCGGGAAGAGTCGCGACGGTTTACCGAGATTTCTGTGGAAACGTTCGTGGCGTATTCAGCGGCGGCGTTGCTGGCGTTTATGCTGACGAATAAGGTGTTTTCGCCGCAATATTTGATTTGGTTGTTGGCGTTTCTTCCGCTGTTGCAATGGCGGTTTGTGGCGCTGACGGGGGTGAGTTTTGCGGCGACGACGACGGTGAGTTTCGTGACGCGACAGTTGCGGTTGATGTATCCGCCGTCTGTGGTGTTGTTGAATTTACGGAATTTTCTATTGTTAGGAGTGTTGGTGTGGTTGTTGGTAGTTTACGCGCCGTTTCGGTGGAGAGAAAAGTAGTTAGATTCTTGAGGTGAAGTTGTGTTTTTACCACAGCGAACCGTCAACATTTTGTCGGTTTTTCGGATTTCCGTAGAACCCAACAGAAGGGAGTTTGTAGGTTTGTAGGTTTGTAGGTTGGGTGGAACGGAGTGAAACCCAACAGCCACTCAATTGAGTCGGTCAGATAGTCTCCGATAAATTTACATTTTTGAGAGGCGCCAGAAACCCGGTTTCTGGAGGGAAGGGTTTCTCGATCGATGAGTAAAACTTGCTAATAAACCCGCATTCTTGAAAGAAAAATTTGTTTTATAGCAACATTAAATGATTCGCGGCAATATTTCATTTCGCAAAGGGTCTCCGCAAAACGAGGTGATAATAAAAACTTATCAAATAAAGCAAGATAGAAAGCGCATTCGCATATTTTCAAAATTCATAAAGCCATAAGCTTGACGCTTTATCAGTTTAAGACGATTATTAATACCCTCCATCACACCGTTGGTTGTTCGGCTCAAGAAATAATTACATATTGTGTTAAGATGATTGCGAATTGTCTTGACAGCATCACTATAGATACTCTGTGCTTTAGATAACCATTCTTTAAGTTTATTTTTTCCGCTCTCTGGGTTTTGAGTTGTTTCATAGATTTCTCTAAAGTTCTCTTTGAGCTGATAAGCTTTTCGTAAACGTTTTGACTGTTTTAAAACGGACTCTAACTTTTCTAATTTCTCTTCTTTTAAATCTTTTTGGTTTTTCGGCACTGGTCGTGTAAAGTGGGAGATATAATCTCCTCGAAAATTACCCATGA
>NZ_JBNGCO010000073.1:10269-26341 GCF_049974805.1 Baaleninema sp. | reverse complement strand
GCTACCTGAAGCTGGAGGCATGAAGCCCCCGTGCTTCAGCCGGGGGTGCTGACGTCCCAGGTGGCGCGATCGCACATCGATCGCCTAGGTCTATAATACGAACGCGATCGAACCGCTAACCCGTCGTTGTAATAGATTTCCTCACGATGAAAGCACTGATTCTCTCCGGTGGAAAAGGAACCCGACTTCGTCCGCTAACCTACACGGGGGCGAAACAACTGGTTCCCGTGGCCAACAAGCCGATTCTCTGGTACGGAATTGAAGGAATCGTCGCTGCTGGAATCACCGATATTGGCATTATTATCAGCCCCGAAACGGGGGAGGAAGTCCAAAACCTGACGGGAAAAGGCGATCGATTCGGTGCCAACATCACCTACATTCTTCAAGAAGAACCCGCTGGACTCGCCCACGCCGTCAAAGTGGCGCAACCGTTTCTCGGCGACTCGCCCTTCATTATGTATTTGGGCGACAACCTGATTCAAAGCGATTTGACGCCGTTTCTCCAGGATTTCACAACCCACAAACTGGACGCCTTGATTTTGCTGCGCCCTGTAGATAACCCCACTGCTTTCGGGGTGGCGAAAGTGGACGAGTCCGGGCGGGTGTTGCAACTGGTGGAAAAACCACAAGTTCCGCCGTCTAATTTAGCCCTGGTGGGAATTTATTACTTTTCCCCCAAAGTTCACGAGGCGATCGCGCAAATCAAACCTTCCGCGCGAGGAGAGTTGGAAATTACCGACGCCATTCAAAACTTGATCGATCGATCGCAACCCGTCGAATCCCGAATTTTAGAGGGGTGGTGGTTGGACACCGGGAAAAAAGACGATCTCCTCAGCGCTAACCAAATCATCCTCGATAGCGACGTCCGAACCGAGATTTACGGCGAACTCGACGGCGACAGCCAAGCGATAGGACGGGTGAAAATCGGTCGCGGAACCACCGTTAAAAACTCCTCGATTCGCGGTCCGGTGGTCATCGGCGAAAATTGTCACATCGAAAACTGCTTTATCGGCCCCTACAGCAGCATCGCCGACAACGTGAGCTTGATCGACGCGGATCTCGAACACAGTGTAATCTTGCAAGAGGCAAAAATCGAAGGGATTCACCAACGCATCGTCGATAGCTTAATCGGTCGTCGCGCCCATGTCGGCGCCGCCCGCCCCCGTCCCAAAGCCTTGCGCTTTATGGTCGGTGATGACTGTCAAATCGAGTTAGTCTGAACGGTGAGTTGAAGTTCAACGGGAAATACTGAACTGTGGACAACGCGAAAATCCTGCGCCAGGTGCGCCAAAGCCTCTCGGCGGAAATTGGAATTGAAGACGCGCCGTCGCCGATGGGGGAGTCGGTGGAGACGCTGCGAGATGGGGAAGAGGAAGATTTGCGATTGATGCAGCGGGGGGCGGATATTTATAACGTTCCCCTCGCCCCGTTGAACCGCTTGGGGCGTCTGTTGGGGAAGGTGCGGAAAATCGGTCGTAAGGTTCTCAAGCCGATTTTGATGCGTCAGGTGGCGTACAACGGCGCAAACGCTCGCGTGGCGGAGGTGTTGCTCGATCGCGTGGCGGAATGTCGCCGAGATATCGATCGCCTCTCCCAACGACTCGACAGCCTGGAAAGCCGCGATACCCAGGATTACGACGCCGCCATCAATAACTTGCAACAGCAGATCGATCGCATCGCGACCACCCAACGCCAGCACAAACGCGCCATCGAACGGTTAATCCGCGAACGCCATCAGACCCCCTCATGACCCAATCTCTTCCGTTTTGTTCGTTTGTTATTGTCAATTACAACGGCTTGCGCCATCTCCGAGGTTGTTTCGAGTCGGTGCAAGCCTTAAACTATCCCAGCGATCGCATCGAAATTATCGCCGTCGATAACGGGTCGAAAGACGGTTCGATCGAGTATATCAACCGCCAGTTTCCCGAGGTTCGCACCCTCGTCAACCCCAGCAACAACTTCGCCGCCGCCCTCAACTTGGGGGTGGAACTGTCTCAGGGGGAATATGTGGCGTTTCTCAACAACGACGCCCGCGTTAGCCCGGACTGGTTGCGCCTCCTCGTCGATTACCTAGAAGACCATTTCCGCGTGGGTGCAGCGGCGGGGAAAATTTGCTTTCCCGACGGGCGCATTAACAGTGTCGGTCATCGGCGACTTCCCGATTATTACTGGGAAGACATCGGTTTCGGAGAAGCGGACGAGGGACAGTTCGAGGAACCGATGGAAGTGGAGGGGTTATGTTGGGCGGCGACGCTGTTTCGTCGGGAATGTTTGGACCACGTGGGGCCGGTGGACGAAGAGTTCGTCATGTATTTCGAGGATGTGGAATACTCGAAACGCTGTTATAACGAGGGCTGGCCGCTGCATTACGTTCCCCAAGCCTTGGTGGAACACGAGGGCGGTGGGTCGAGTTCGGGAACGGGGTTGACCGCCTATTTTTGCAATCGCAACCGCTTTTTATATTTGGCGAAACACGAACCCCAGGAATTGTTACACGGGGTTCAAACTTCGGTTTTTTGGATCGAAAAACACTACAGTTTACTCTACGATACGCTGTTGGTGACGTTTAAAAAACTCATGGAATGTCACCGGGCTGAAACGGTGAATGCGGTGTTACCGAAACTCTGTCAGCGGTTGGCGCCGGTGTACGGGGCGCGGGATATCGATAAGCTTTTGGCGCGGGTGGAGGTGATTCTCGGCTATCGCAAACCGTCGATGGCGATTTACGATCCCGCACTGCATTTTATTGGCGGCGGACAGCGATATTTGGCGACGCTGGCTTCGATTTTACAAGACCAGTTTGAGATTACGTTTGTTGGCAACCGTTCGGTTTCGATCGCCCAGTTAGAATCCTGGTACGGTTTGGATTTATCTCAATGTTCTGTCAAAATCGTGCCGTTACCGTTTTTTGAGAAGCGGGGCGCTCGTCATATCGATGCGACTTGGGTGACGGCGGATAAGAAAAATCCGTTCGATGCGATCGCCCGAGAAAGTCAGCACTACGATATTTTTCTCAACGCTAACCAACTGACGAAAGTTACGCCGCTTTCGCCGATTTCGGTCTTTTTCTGTCACTTCCCCGACAGCTATCGCGAGGCGTATTTTGCGGTCGATCGATATACTTTTATTGTGGTAAATAGTAATTATACCACAAAATGGCTTCAAAAACGTTGGCGTCTCAATCCCAGTTTGTTGATTTATCCTCCTGTAGAAATGGCGGGAGAAAAACGAGAAAATGAGAAGATTAAAGATAATATTAAAGAGAATATGATTCTAGCCGTTGGACGGTTTGAAGAAGGGGGAACCAAGAAACAACTGGAACTGGTTGAAGCGTTCGATCGACTCTGTGGTGAAAATCCAGACATCGCTCAAACCTGGAAACTGGTTATCGTCGGCGGAAGTACGCCTAAAAACGGCTATTTACAACAGGTGCAAAAGCGCGTTAGCGCCGTTTCGGGGACGGTAGAACTGCATGTTAACGCCGAATTGGACGAATTGAAATCGCTCTATGCAACAGCGAAAATATTCTGGCATTTAAGCGGGTTGCACGAATTCGATCCCGAACGCTTTGAACATTTCGGAATGGCGACAGTAGAAGCGATGCAAAATTATTGCGTTCCTGTGGTTTTTAACGGTGGCGGACAGCGGGAAATTGTTGAATCGGGAAAATCGGGGTTTTTAATCGATTCGATCGAGCAACTTTGCGCCCGAACTCAGCAACTGATTCAGCAACCGGAATTACTGGAAAGATTGAGTCAAAAAGCGTTCGATCGTGGTTTAGAATTCGGACGAGAACCCTTTGAGCGCAAAGTGAAAGAATTTTTCAATATTATATACGAAGAATACGCCAATTTAAAACTTCCCGATCCGGCAGAAATTGCCAAATCGGGATTGATGCGCGATCGCTCCGAAATTTGATGAATCATAACAAGTTTTGATAACCCTACTATAGATATTTGTAATAGATATTTGTAGACGCAATAAAGCTTACTGTTGTTGGGTTTCGCTTTCGCTACACCTAACCTACGCAACTACGCAACAACACAGTTTCGCGATGGCGAGAAACCCGGTATCTACAACAAGATACCGGGTTTCTGAGGTATTTCCCCAATTTTGGGGTTCTACAATTCTACCATTTCAACGGCTCTAACATGGGGCAATTCTTCATCGGTAAACAGCCGAGATACCGTGAGAAAGCGAACGCCGAGGGGAATTTCCAACGAAAAACTCGATCCTCTGCCTTCAGTGACATCAATTTTAACCTGCATATACTTATAATATGCAAACTGATCCGATGCCATATAGAACTTACAGCCGTGAATTTCCCCCAAACAAACATCTCGCGAACCGAGTCGAAAATCGCCCACCGCGAAGCACATTGGCGCCGAACCATCGCAGCATCCGCCGCTTTGATGAAACATCAGTTCGCCGTGTTCGGCTTTTAGTCGATCGATAATTTCTTTCGCCTTTTCAGTAATCGAAACTCGTTCTACAATCATATTCAAACTCTCTACAAAATTCAATTTGGTAGATTGAATTTTGATAACTTAATCCAATCTACCAAAAAGCAGTCAAAACTCAGAAATCAGGAATTAGAAAAAGCCTAAAGGCTGCTTATCATAAGACACCAACAGGTTTTTTGTATGACGATAATGGTCGAGCATCATCTTGTGAGTTTCCCGTCCGATGCCAGATTTCTTATAACCGCCAAAGGACGCATGAGCGGGATATAAATGATAGCAATTGCACCAAACCCGTCCCGCTTCAATACCGCGACTCAAGGTCTGCATTTCGTGAACGTCGCGAGTCCAAACCCCAGCCCCCAAACCGTAAATGGTATCGTTAGCAATCTCCAACGCCTCGGCTTCGTCTTTAAACGTGGTAACGCTTACCACCGGGCCGAAAATTTCCTCTTGGAAAATCCGCATCTTGTTATGACCCTTAAACACCGTCGGTTCGATGTAGTAGCCGTTGGGACGTGCGGGGTTGTCGTAGGCGTTTCCGCCGATTAAAATTTCTGCCCCTTCCTGTTTGCCAATGTCGATATAATTGAGAATCTTCTCGTATTGGTCTTTCGATGCTTGCGCCCCCATCATAGTGGTTGAATCGAGGGGGTCTCCCAATCGAATCGCCTCCACTCGCTGGAGACAACGGGCGATAAATTCATCGTAAATGCTCTCTTGAATCAACGCCCGAGAGGGACAGGTACAAACTTCGCCTTGATTCAACGCAAACATGACGAATCCTTCGATGGCTTTGTCGAGAAATTCGTCGTCTTTCGCCATAACGCTTTCACAGAAAACATTGGGAGATTTCCCACCCAGTTCCAAGGTGACGGGGATAATGTTTTCCGAAGCGTATTGCATAATCAACCGCCCCGTGGTGGTTTCTCCCGTAAACGCGACTTTTTTCACATCGGGATGGCTGGCTAAAGGTTTTCCGGCTTCGGGTCCAAATCCGTTGACAACGTTCACCACCCCAGGGGGTAATAAATCGGCGATGAGTTCGATGACAAATAGAATCGAAAGGGGTGTTTGTTCGGCGGGTTTTAAAATCACGCAGTTTCCCGCAGCTAGGGCGGGGGCGAGTTTCCAAGTCGCCATTAAAATGGGAAAATTCCAGGGAATAATTTGCGCGACAACGCCCAGGGGTTCGTGAATTTCGAGGGAAACTGTGTTGCTGTCGAGATCGGAAATTTCTCCGGCTTCGCCGCGAATGACGCTGGCGAAATAGCGAAAGTGATCGATACTCAGGGGTATGTCCGCCGCTAAGGTTTCTCGAACGGATTTTCCGTTATCCCAGGTTTCGACAACGGCTAAAGTTTCCAGGTTTTCTTCTAATCGATCGGCGATTTTCAGTAAGAGTTGACTGCGTTCGGAAACTGAGGTTTTGTTCCAAGTTGCGGCGGCTTTCCAAGCGGATTCGACGGCAATATCGATGTCTTTGCGATTGGATTGTGCCACTTTCGCCAGGATGCTGCCATCGACGGGAGAGGGGTTTTCAAAGTATCGTCCGTCAACGGGGGCGACCCATTTTCCGTTAATGAAGTTATCGTATTTTTCTTTGAAGTTGGGCTTGTTATAGGCCATTTTTTGCTTTTAGTTAATGTCTAAAAACAGGTCGATCGAACGCCGAATGTATGTTTTTTTGCTGGATTTCAGTCTTTTTTATTCTGTTTATAGGAACGTCAACTGATTTACAAAAACAGCGTCATTAAACCCCCACAGAGGAGTTTTACTCCAAGTTTTTGGCATTTTGAAGATGTTGGACATTTCAGGAAAGATGGAGTTCTCTCGATGTTTGTTGGCTAACTGTTTAAGGTTGCTATATATTTTTCAGTCAACTCAAAATACCAGCGAAGTGTCAGACAGTTCCGACATTCGATCGGGTGCATCTCAGAAATGTAAGTTTATCAGATTGGAGTCTCTGCAATGAATTGAGCTGTTGTTGGGTTTCGCTTTCGCTACACCCAACCTACGCAACTTTTGCTACGTCAAACTCATATTTTTACAAAAGTGAGATGCACTCCATTCGATCGACCCATATTTTAGAACACTGGCTTTCAAGCAAACCGATAATTTTTATGAATTTAAGTTAAAATATATTGCGAGTTCAACGATTCTAGAACCATTTTAACGACTTCGATCGCCATTTTTACTTGTTCTTCAAACCCTTTTTTAAACCCCTTTCAAATCGAGAGAACATCGCCGAAGCAGTGCGTCAAGTTGAGGTGTTTTCGCCGTAAACCGCACGTAAAACCGCGTTTCGTCATCTTCCTGGCGTCGGGTGACTTTGGCGTAAATATCTCCAATTCCAACCCCTTCGCCGTTGGTGATATTGATTTTTAGATTGGTTAGAGGTTCCTCAATCGAGTTTCCTTGAATTTCCGCCGCGCAATCGGATAGCTGTAAAATTCGCCCCGTATTCGAGATATCTCGTACTGATTTCCCTGAAAGTTCTCGATATAAAACTTCTACGGGTTCGGAAAGTTTGACCAGTTCTTCTTCAACGGAGGGAAGTTTTAACGAATACTTTCCTGAAATTCCTGTAACATCGTGAATTAAAATTGAATTTTCAAAGCCTTTGACTTCAATCTCAAAGGTTCGATCGATATTTAACTGTCCTAAAACACCCTGTTTTGTCGAGTCTGAAATCAACACCTGACCGCCTACCGTACAGGACTCAATTCTAGCTGCCAGGTTAATATGACTGCCAATCACCGACCATTTCGCCCGTTTAGACGAGCCGATATTTCCGACTACGACTTCTCCGGTATTGATGCCGATGCCCATTTGGATTTCTGGGAGATTTTTTCCGGTTAATTTTTGATTGATTTTGGGCATTGCCGCTTCCATCGCCAAGGCACAGGCGATCGCGCGATCGATATCATCTTCGGCAGAAATGGGCGCCCCAAAAAATACTAAAATACCATCTCCGATAAACTCGTTAATCGTACCTTTATAATAGGTAATAATATCGGTCATTTCTGCGAGATAAATATCGAGGAGTTCCACCACTCGTTCCGGCGTCAACTGTTCTGAAAGCGTCGAAAACCCCCGCAGATCCGACATTAAAATCGTAACGACTTGTCGGCGACATTGAAAATTTAAGCCTTCCGGCGTTTCCAGCAACGTCGCCACCACTTCGTCGGTAATGTAACGACCGAAAATCCGACGAAGCTGCGTCGCACTGGCTGCCAAATAAATGGCGATGGCCGCCGCCGAACCAAAAATTCCCAACAGTGGCGGCACCACAGGAAGCCACCATCCTCGTGCAAAAGCCGCCCAAACTGCCGCGAAAACGCCAATTCCCAAAACGCCCCAGCCAAGCCACAACGAAACCGACAAACGAGAGGCTTCAAAAACATGGCGTTTCTGCCAACTCCACAGAGACGCCAGCACAATCCAGGACAGAATCCACAGCCATTCAACGGGTTCCGAGAGCGATCGAATCGGCGGACGTTCTCCCAACGCCGTGGCGATAATCTGACGGGTAATATGGCCTTGAATTTCCACCCCCGTCATATATCCGAGGGGCGTCAAATGAATGTCGTTGGCACTTTCCGCCACGTAACCGATTAAAACGATGCGATCGCGGAAAAAGTCCGGCGATACCCTTCCCGAGAGGATATCCGTGAGGGAAACGCGATCGATCGAACTGTTGCGATAATCGATAAGAATCTGATAGCCGCTATCGTCGGCTCTCACATAGCCCCCATCGTCGCCTCGAAACTGGGGAAACCTCGCCGCCCCCAACTGCATCGTATCGGGGTCTTGGGGGGCGGGTTCCGGTTCGATGTTGTAAGGTTTGAGGTACTGTTGAGCTAACTGCAACCCCAACCCCGTCACGAGTTCGCTGTCGGTCGATCGAATAAACAAATACGCCCGCCGCATCTTCCCATCATCGTCGCTTTTCACGTCGTTGGCGCCGACTTGCCCCGCTTCTGTCAAAATAGCATTGGCGTCGATGGGAGGATTGCCGTTCCAGCCCACGACTTTCCGAATACCGATAAGATTGGGAGTGGTAGCGAAGACGCGATCGAGGCGATCGGAACCAGGAGGATGGGGCAAATCCCGGTAAATATCGAGGCCGATGGCGCGAGGATTCGCCTCGCGAATCCTTTCGAGAAGTTGCGCCAGTTCCCCATCCGACAAAACCGGACGCCCTAAAGTTTCCGTAATATCCTTTTCCGTCACGCCCACCAACATCACGCGGGAGGCGGGGGGTTCGGGCGGACGCCAACGCAACAGCCCATCGTAAGCCGCCAGTTCCAAGGGTTGCAACGCGCCCGCCAAGCGCAACAGAGCCAGAATAGCCGTGACGCTAGGAATCGAGGCGATCGCGCCGCGCCACTGCCACAGCCAACCTCGAAACCCTTGCCCCATTACCGCTCACTCGTCAAAAGCCCAGCGTCCGACGAGGGGAATTTCCGCATACTCGCCCAACTCTGCCGACTCTAACAAAGATTTCCAAGCGGCGTCGAGTTCCTCGTTGTCAGGATCGGCCAGTCGCGCTTCAAATAAGCCTTCGAGGGAATCGTACCAAATGCCATCGCGGGCGCACAGTGCCGGCCGTTCCGTACAGCTGTCGCTTCCGAGAGCGTCGCGAACCTCTGGCGTCGGTTCGACGATGCGAAACTCGCCCACGCTGATGGGATTTTGGCTGTTATCCACCTCGTTGCAGAGAATGCGAACCGACCAATTGTAAGTGACGTCTGGTTCGAGTTCGGGGATTTCTGGGGGGGAGAGGGCGATGGTTCCCCCGGTATCGGGAAGCGGGAACGTGGAACGATAGAGAGAACCTTCCTCGTCGAAAATCCGCAGTTCGCCACGATCGACCCCTTCTTCCGTCACCAGGGGCAACACTGCCAGAAATCCCGGTAACGCCTCGGTGGTAAGGGGACTGTTGGCAGGGACGAGGAGCGCGATCTCCGCGCCTTCTGCGATACAAGTGCCGCCGTCGCGAACGGGACCGCGCGTTCCGGTGCCTCGCGTCCCGTCTTGTGTGGGTTCGACGCGCGGCTCGAAGGCGGGATAGTTACCGTCGAGTTGGGCGAGGGTGGAACCCTTGGCGACGAGTGCGATGGCGAGAATAAAGCTGAATGAAAACATTTTTGAGTCAAACCCTTGCATAACAGGAAATCCCCCTACCCTGTAGTTTAACTGTCCGAGGGTAGCGATTCGGGAAAAATCTGATTAAAACGGAATTGAAACTGTCTCGCAACGTGGCGGTACAGTTGAGACGAACGGATGGAGACTGTCGGGAGATGGCGAAGTTGAGTTCGATACCAATTTTCCAAAATCATGCCAGAGATGTCTGTAGGGGCGAACGGCGTTCGCCCGAGTTCAGCCGAGGATCTGTGGCAGGATTCTCGAAAAAAGGTTGGGCAGGGGCGATAATCGCGGTGTCGATCGCCCTGAGTGGGGGAATTGCCGGAAATCTTAATGCAGCGGTGGCGCAGCCTCGAGAAGATAGCGAGACGCAAGTACAGGAAAGCCGCCAAGCTGAAGCCGATCGCTTGTTTGAGGAAGGGTTCGCTCTCAGCGAACAAGCGACGATGGAATCCCGTCAAGCCGCGATCGCCATTTGGGAACGCAGCCTCGAACTGTATCGACAACTCCGACAGCCTGAAAACGAAGCCAAAACGCTTCGCTATATGGGTCAAGCGTACTACGCGCTCGGAGAATTGCAGCAAGCTCTCGAGTATTACCAGCAAGCTTTACCGATTCATCGACAGGTGGGCGATCGAGAAGGGGAGATGGCTATTTTATTGGGTATTGGTGAGGTATACCATCTCTCAGGACAGGTACAGCAAGCTCTCGAGTATTACCAGCAAGCCTTGATGTTGGCGCGGGAAGCGAGCGATCGATCTCAGGAAGCCTCTTCTCTGAACAACATCGGGACAGCTTATCAGTTTTTGGGGCAACCTCGACTTGCCCTAGACTATCTCGATCGCGCGTTGTCCATCCATCAAGAGCTAGGCGATCGCGAAGAAGAAGCCAAAACACTGAGCAATATTGGTTTTGTCTATACTAACCTGGGAGACCGACAGCAAGCCCTCGAGTATTTCGATCGAGCTTTGTCGTTGGCTCGAACTGTAGGCGATCGAGATGTCGAAGCGACGCTTCTTAACAATCTCGGTGGTATCTATCAGGGGTGGGGACAACTTCAGCCAGCACTTGAATATTACGAACAAGCGTTAGCTCTCGATCGAGAAACTGGCAACCGCAATCGAGAGGCGATAACGCTCAACAATATCGGTTCGCTTTACGAAAATCTGGGACAGAGATTGCAAGCCCTAGAGTATTTTCAACAAGCTTTACCCATTTTTCGCGAATTAGGAAATCAGAGAATTGAAGCCGTTACGCTTAACAATATTGGGACAATTTTTCAAAGTATAGGGGAAGTTAATTCAGCCCTCAACTATTACGAAAAAGCTTTAAGCGTTCATCAAGAGTTACAAAACCAAGATGCCGAAGCCGCGACACTGAACAACATCGGCTTCGCCTACGAAAGTCTCGGCAAGCCTCAGCAAGCCCTAGAGTATTTCAATCGAGCTTTATTAATTCTGCGGGATGTCGGAAATGTAAATGGCGAAGCTTCTGTTCTCAATAATATTGGAAGTATCTACGATAACTTAGGACAACGACAAGAAGCTCTGAATGCCTACGAACGAGCGTTAGTGATTTTTCGACAAGTGGGCGATCGCGCGGGAGAAGCATCTACGCTCAACAATATTGGGAGGGTTTACAAAACACTAGGACAGTTACAGTTAGCCTTAGACTATTACAATCAAACCTTGTCGATGGAGCGAGAAGTGGGCGATCGTGCAGGAGTTGCCACCACCCTCAATAATATCGGAACAGTCTACGACAACCTCGGAGAGTTTCAGACCGCCCTAGAATATTACGAACAATCTTTGCCAATGTTGCGAGAAGTGGGCGATCGAACAGGAGAAGCGAATACCCTGGCCAACATGGGAGGCGTCTATAAAGAACTCGAACAGTTCCAGAAAGCTCTCGAGTATTACGAACAAGCCTTATCCATATATCAAGAGGTAGAAAATCGAACCGGACTCGCCGGCGTTTTGAATAACATTGGGTTAGCCTACAATCTCTTAGGACAACCCCAGCAAGCCCGAAACTATTACGAACGAGCCTTGTCGATCGAGCGTGAAATCGGCAACCGAGACGGAGAGGCGACAACTCTCAACAACCTCGCTTGGACTTATCGCACATCAGGGAATCTCGAAGCCGCCCTCACCCACATTGAAGCAGCGATCGATCTCCTCGAAAACTTGCGGTTAGAACTCAGCAGTTCCGAACTCCGAACCTCCTACTTCGCCACCGTCCAAGACTATTACAGCTTTTACATCGACCTGTTGATGGAACTGCACCAACAGCAACCCAACTCAGGTTACGACGCCCGCGCCTTCCACGCCAGCGAACGCACCCGTACCCGCTCTCTCCTCGAACTCCTCGCCGAAGCTAACATCGATATGCGTCGCGGTATCCCCCCCGAACTCACCCAACGAGAAACCCAACTGCGACAACAACTCAACGCCGCTGCAATCCGACAACAGGAACTCTGGAACAGTGGCGAACCGGACGACGCCGCCGTTGAGGAAATTCGCAATCAGATTTCGCAACTCGAAATCCAACTGCAACAAGTCGAAGCCGAAATTCGCCAAGCCAGTCTAGAAGCTGCCGCCTTGAAATATCCCGAACCCCTGACCCTGGAAGCGGTACAGCGACAAGTAGTCGATGACGAAACCGTACTGTTGCAATATTCCCTCGGCGAAAACCGCAGTTTTGTTTGGGTCGTTACCCCAGATTCAATTTCCAGCATCGAACTCCCCCCACGGGACGAGATTACGACACTCGCCAACGACTTACGCCGGGTTCTCTCGGACCCATACGCCGGAAGCCGCGATTTGAAAAATGTTGCCCGTCCCCTCTCAGACGCCATTCTCGCGCCAGTTGCCGATCGATTAGGCGACCAACGGCTTCTCATCGTCGCTGACGGCATTTTACAAACCCTTCCCTTTGCCGTTCTCGCCATCCCCGGAGAGGAAGAATACGCGCCGCTGTTGGTGGATTACGAAATCGTCAATTCTCCTTCATCGTCTCTCATCGGAACAGTGCGTGAGTTTCACAGGAATCGATCGCAACCCAGCCAAACCCTGGCCGTCGTAGCCGATCCGGTGTTTGGGGGAGAAGACGACACTCGCGCCACCGTCCGAGGCGAAGACGACCCGCTTCGCAGCAGTTGTTACGACACCACACCCCGACGCCTCCCGGGAACCGCCGCCGAAGCTGAGACGGTGGCGGCGTTGCTACCGTCTTCAGAAACCTTGATGGCGGTGGAGTTTGACGCCCAGCGGCAACTGGTACTCAGCGACGCACTCAGCAACTACCGCATCGTTCATCTGGCCACACACGGCTGTTTCGACGAAACCAACCCTCGGTTGTCGGCGTTGGCGTTGTCCCTGGTGGACGAAGCGGGAAATCCCGTTGATGGCTATTTACGGTTACACGATATTTACAACCTCAATTTACCCGCCGATTTGGTGGTGTTGAGCGCCTGTCAAACCGCCGTGGGTGACAATATTCGCGGCGAGGGCGTCGTGGGGTTGACGCGGGGCTTTTTCCAAGCGGGAACTTCGCGGTTAATTGCGTCCTTGTGGAGCGTTTCCGATGCTTCGACGGCGCGGTTGATGGAACAGTTTTATCAGAATTATTTGGAGGAGGGGATGACGCCATCTGAGGCGTTGCGGGAGGTGCAGTTACGGATGTGGCGCGGTGAGGAAAATCCGCAATGGCGCAATCCTTATTATTGGGCGGCGTTCGTGTTTCAGGGAGAATGGCGTTAGTTGTTACCATATAATTTTTTTTTGTCAATAGTCGTAATTCGGCGAGAGTTACGCACTGGTCGGTCAAGAAACCCGGTTTTTCGTTTCAACCGCTGAAACCACAGAATTCTGTTAAGAAGCCGGGTTTCTGCGTACTGAGTAAAAACATCTGGGTCTATTGAAATTGCGGTGTAATTCGATCGCTTACGATCCCAATACCCTGGTAGGGGCGCAAATTTGCGCCCCTACACCAACGGTTTCGGAATTTCATAAAATTTCATAAACTTTGCTTGTCATCCTAACGGCAACAGCCCCAAACATCTCTTATGAATTTAAAAATATCAGCTAATTTCATCCTCTACAAAAGCAAGATTTTAGGGAAAAAGTATTTCTATTTCGGGTTATTTTTTGGCAAAAACAAGTCTGTTTTTTGCCAAAAGCCACCTAAAGCCACTTACATAGAAAATATTATATATCTTATGTCACTCCCACAGGTATACAATAATAAATAAGATCGATCCTCGCCCTCAAGCCACCATGAACGCCTTTCTTCGAGACATCCCCAAAGCCGAACTTCACCTTCATCTCGAAGGAACCCTAGAACCGGAACTGATGTTTTCCATCGCCCAGCGTAACGGCATTTCATTGCCCTTTGAATCCATCGAATCCGCGAGAAACGCCTATCAATTTACCGATTTACAGTCGTTTCTCGATATTTACTACGCCGGCGCGAACGTATTGCAGACGGAACGGGATTTTTACGAGTTGACGCGGGCGTATTTCCAAAAAGCAGCCCGTCAAAACCTGCGTCACGTCGAAATTTTTTTCGATCCTCAAACTCACACCGATCGCGGCATCGAATTTGAAACCGTTTTAAACGGGATATATTACGCCTTAAAAGAGGCTAAAAGCGAGTTCGGAATATCATCGAAATTAATCCTCTGTTTCCTGCGCCATCTCAGTGCAGACGCGGCAATGGCAACCCTAGAAAAAGCTATTTTTTACCAAGATAAAATCGTCGCCGTAGGATTAGACTCCTCCGAAATCGGACATCCCCCAGCAAAGTTTAAAACGGTGTTCGATCGCGCCCGTCAAAACGGCTTCCTCACCGTCGCCCACGCCGGAGAAGAAGGGCCTCCAGAGTATATTTGGCAGGCGTTAGAATTACTCAAAGTCTCTCGAATCGACCACGGCGTTCGCTGTCTCGAAGACGAAAAATTAGTCGAAAGATTGCATCGAGACAGAATCCCTCTCACCGTTTGTCCTCTCTCGAACATCAAATTATGCGTGTTTGATTCTATCGAAAAGCACAACTTAAAACAACTGCTCGATCGCGGCTTATGCGTCACCATCAACTCAGACGACCCCGCCTATTTCGGCGGTTACGTTCTCGAAAACCTTGAAGCAGTCCAAACCGGGTTAAACCTCAGCCGCCAAGACATCGTACAGTTGGCGAAAAACTCGTTTACTGCGTCGTTTTTACCCGAAGATAGCAAACAAGCATATCTCGAGGAAATCGACGATTTTGTGGCTTCATTTTCCGAAGTCGAATAAGGAAGTTTTCTTAAAATTGGAGCGGTCTTTGTATCCTGAGAATACCAAGACCCGTAAAGGGCGAACACCGTTCGCCCCGACACCCAGAATTTCGGTATCCTATAAAATTAGCGTATCCACCTAAAACCAACAGACTCAGAAAACCCATCCCCAAAACCGCTTCATGGTACAGACGCCGAGATCTAAAACCGTTTCCATCACCCCGTTCGATCGAAAACTCGATCGAACCCTCACCAAACAGAAAATCACCGTATTGCAAATCAACCTCGGGAAAAAGTGCAACCTCGCCTGCACCCACTGTCACGTCGAAGCCAGTCCCAACCGAACCGAAGAACTCAGCCAAGAAGTCTGCAACCAACTCCTCGAAGTCATTCATCGCTTTCCCCAAATCGAAACCGTCGATTTAACCGGAGGTGCGCCAGAGATGAACTTCGGCTTCAAACCCCTCATCGAAGCCGCCAGCCATACCGGAAAAGAAATTATCGTGCGATCGAACCTCACCATTTTCTTCGTTCCCGGCTACGAAGACTTACCCGAATACTTCACCAAACACCGAGTTCGCGTCGTCGCCTCCCTTCCCTGCTACCTCGCCGAAAACGTCGATAAAATGCGCGGAAACGGCGTCTTCGACAGTTCGATTCGCGCCTTACAGCAGTTGAACCAATTAGGATACGGTCGAAATCCAGAACTGAAATTAGATTTAGTCTACAACCCGCCGATTCCCACCTCAGAAGATAAATTTTCCCTTCCTCCCGCACAAGCCGGACTCGAAAAAGCTTACAAACAACATCTCAGCCAACACTTCGGAATCGTTTTTAACCACTTACTGACAATTACCAACCTTCCCATCGGACGCACCAAACAGTTTTTACAACGTCAAAACCTCGATCGCACCTATACCCGATTCCTCGAAGAGAACTTCAACCCCGACACGGTAGACGGGTTGATGTGTCGCAACCAGCTTTCAGTAGACTATCGCGGAAACCTCTACGACTGCGACTTCAACCAAATGGAAGAGGTTTCCGCCGTCGACCGAAACGGCGAACCCCTAACCCTCACCAAATTGCTCGAACATGGAAGCCTCGACCTTATCGAAACCATCCAAACCGAATCCTACTGTTACGGATGCACCGCTGGCTGTGGTTCCAGTTGCGGCGGCGCCTTATC
>NZ_JBNGCO010000073.1:0-10169 GCF_049974805.1 Baaleninema sp. | reverse complement strand
TCCCAATTGGGGTATCATCGGTCTGTCGAATATAGAGAAGAGGAATAATGGGAGGATTCGGGGCTGCCTTTGGCCGAGCGTTTCGCAAAGAAAGCGTTCTTTCACTTTACGAACAACATCGCCCCCAGATGAAAACCGGAGATGTCATCGCCTTTTCTGGCAACACCGGCTTTTCCGACTTAATCAAATGGGGAACCGGTTCGACGTACTCTCACGTCGGTATCGTCCTCAAACTGGGATTGAGTGGCGGCTTCGGCGATAGCGTGATGGTGGTCGAATCCACCACCGAAGTCTCCCGTAGCGAAGTCTCCCCCACCGAAATTATCAAAGGCGTTCAACTCAACTGGCTCTCCAAACGAACCCTCCTTTACGACGGTGCCGTGTGGTGGGTTCCCCTCAAACATCCCTTACCGCCAGAAGGCAAAACCCAAGCCGAAGCCTGGTTGCGAGAAACCCACAACCAGCGCGTACCTTACGATTTCGCCCAAGTCATGGGGTCCGGAATCGATTTGTTCGATCGCCTCGGCTTGAGCAACCAAGAAGACTTCTCGCGGCTGTTCTGTTCCGAACTCGTCTCCAAAGCCCTCAAAATCGCAGGCGTTCTCGACGACAACCTCAACCCGTCCGAACAAACCCCCGCTGACGTGGTGAACTTCCCCTGCTTAGATCGACCCGTTCTCATCAAATCCAACTCCGGCCCGGCCGAATAACCCCCGCAGGTGGGAAAACCCGCCCTTTCGTTTCTGTGCCGTACCAAATCAAAATGGTACGATGAACGTAACTTAACATTCGTTCTTAAAATAAACCTCCAGACGCAACGCCCACTCGTGGGAGTTGAGGCGTGCGGTTGCAGACGGTTCGACACACGCTTTCTCATATCTGGCTATGCTTAAACGACTGCTCGGCGATCCCAACACCCGCAAGCTCAAAAAACTCCAACCCCTCGTGACGGAAGTCAAACTCTTTGAAGAAGAGATGCAGGCGCTTTCGGACGAAGAGCTGGCCGGGAAAACATCTCAGTTCAAGCAACAACTCGAGAAAGCCAAGTCGGACGACGAACTCAACGAGATGCTCGACGAGATGTTACCCGAAGCCTTCGCCGTGGTTCGGGAAGCCTCCCGTCGCGTCTTGGGAATGCGCCACTTCGACGTACAGGTTCTCGGGGGTATCGTCCTTCACCAAGGGGAAATCGCCGAAATGAAAACCGGGGAAGGTAAAACCCTGGTCGCCACCCTTCCCTCTTATCTCAACGCTCTCTCGGGAAGAGGCGTTCACATCGTCACCGTCAACGACTACCTGGCACGCCGCGACGCGGAATGGATGGGACAAGTCCATCGCTTCCTAGGGCTGTCTGTGGGACTGATCCAGCAGGGGATGACCCCCGACGAACGCCGCCGTAACTATGGCTGCGACATCACCTATTGCACCAACTCCGAACTGGGTTTCGACTACCTGCGGGACAACATGGCCACCTCGATGGACGAAGTGGTACAGCGTCCCTTTAACTACTGCGTCATCGACGAAGTGGATTCGGTTCTCATCGACGAAGCCCGCACGCCGTTGATTATCTCCGGTCAAGTGGAACGTCCGAGCGAGAAATACCGTCGCGCCGCTGAAGTGGCGGCGAAGCTGGTTCGGGGAACGGAAGAAGATCCGAAAGATTACGAAGTGGACGAAAAAGCCCGCAACGTCCTGCTTTCGGACGAGGGCTTCGCGCGAGCGGAAGAGTTGTTAGGAGTCAGCGATTTGTACGATCCTGACGATCCTTGGGCGCACTATATCTTCAACGCCGTTAAAGCCAAAGAACTCTTTATTAAAGACGTAAACTACATCGTGCGAGATGGCGATGCGGTCATCGTAGATGAGTTTACGGGACGGGTGATGCCGGGACGCCGCTGGAGTGACGGGTTACACCAGGCGATCGAAGCCAAGGAAGGACTCGACATTCAGCCGGAAACCCAAACCCTGGCGACGATTACCTATCAAAATTTCTTCTTGCTGTACCCGAAACTGGCGGGGATGACGGGAACGGCGAAAACGGAAGAATCGGAATTCGAGAAGATTTACAACCTCCGCGTCACGGTGATTCCCACGAACCGCCCCCTCCGTCGGAAGGACTTGTCAGACATGGTTTATAAAACTGAACCGGCCAAGTGGAAAGCCGTCGCTCAAGACTGTGCGGAAATGCACGAAAAAGGCCGTCCGGTACTGGTGGGAACGACGAGCGTGGAAAAATCGGAGGTACTGTCGCGCCTGCTGAGTCAGTTGGAGGTTCCCCACAACCTGCTCAACGCGAAACCGGAAAACGTGGAACGGGAAGCGGAAATCGTCGCCCAAGCGGGACGCCGAGGCACGGTGACGATCGCCACCAATATGGCAGGACGGGGAACGGACATTATCCTGGGCGGGAACGCGGACTATATGGCGCGGTTGAAACTGCGGGAATACTTCATGCCTCGTTTGGCGCGTCCGGAGGAAGAGGGAAGTTTCGCTTCCCGCAAAATTCCCGGTAGTAAGGGACGCAGTAAAGCTAAAGGCTTCGACGCGGTGACGAAACCGAAAACCTGGAAAGCTTCTTCGCAAATCTTCCCGGTGGAGTTGACGCCGGAGTTGGAACAGCAACTCAAGGAAATGGTCGATTTCGCGGTGAAAGAGTACGGCGAGCGCAGTTTGCCGGAGTTGGAAGCTGAAGAACGCATCGCGACAGCGGCGGAAAAAGCTCCGGTAGAAGACCCGGTGGTGCAAAAACTGCGGGAGGTGTACAACCAGCTTTTACACCACTATGAAGGCCATACTTCTGAGGAACATAACGAGGTGGTGGAACTCGGGGGACTGCACGTGATCGGAACGGAACGTCACGAGTCTCGCCGGGTGGACAACCAGCTTCGCGGACGGGCGGGACGCCAGGGCGACCCCGGTTCGACGCGGTTTTTCCTGAGTTTGGAAGATAATCTGTTGCGGATTTTCGGCGGCGATCGCGTGGCGGGATTGATGAACGCCTTCCGCGTAGAGGAAGATATGCCGATTGAGTCGGGAATGCTGACGCGATCGCTCGAAGGCGCTCAGAAAAAGGTGGAAACCTACTATTACGACATTCGGAAACAGGTGTTCGAGTACGACGAGGTGATGAACAACCAACGTCGCGCCATCTACGCCGAACGCCGCCGGGTGTTGGAAGGGCAGGATTTGAAAGAGCGGGTCATTGAATACGCGGAAATGACGATGGACGATATCGTCAATGCGTACATTAACCCGGAACTGCCCACGGAGGAATGGAACCTCGATAAACTCGTCGATAAGGTCAAACAGTTTGTTTATTTGCTGGACGAACTGGAACCCAGCCAGTTGGAAGATATGGCGGTGGAGGAGATTAAAACCTTCCTTCACGAACAGGTTCGCATTGCTTACGACATTAAGGAAGCGCAAGTGGAACGCATTCAACCGGGGTTGATGCGCCAAGCGGAACGCTTCTTCATTCTGCAACGGATCGATACGCTTTGGCGGGAACACTTGCAGCAAATGGACGCCCTGCGGGAGTCGGTGAGTTTGCGCGGTTACGGGCAAAAAGACCCCCTCATCGAGTATAAGAGCGAAGGATACGAGTTGTTCTTGGAAATGACGATCGACATTCGCCGCGATGTGGTGTACTCGCTGTTCCAATTCCAACCCCAGGTTCAGCAGTCGGTGGAAACGCCTTCGACTACGGCGTAGGGAAACGCTCGAAACCTTGTATCAGATCCCCGGCATCTCGGAGATGCCGGGGATTTCGCCTTATCGTTAACCCCCCCATCGCTGCATTTTCGGAAAACGTAGCGACGGGGGGAATTTTTCATGGATTCATCCAATCGAATTTCGTGCTTTTCTTGCTACGACGCCGACGATTGGCGTGTTTTTGATGTTGTAATTTTTCCCAAGTATGAGAACGGGAAAACAAATTGTGGTTGAACGCGAAGCGTTGGCTTTCGTGTTGACTCATAAATTCAAACCTCCTAATTTTAATTCAAAACTAGGAAACATGGATTTCAAACGCTCGATCGGAGGATTTTTAGGTAATTTTTTTAGGCTCTTCGCCGTTTAGGGTGACAGAAAAACTGACTTCACGAGATTTCAGGGGTTTTGGCTCTCGATTCTCCAGGTATTTGTATTTTGCTATACATTTTCCCCCGCAAACGGCGGAGACCCTTTTTTTAGGTTAAAAATTAGGTCACTTTAAATTCAAAAACAACTAAAAAACCTAAAGAATGTGGGATTTTACGACCGTTTTACCCAACCGAACTAACCTCAAAAAATACCACGCATCCTCTACCAAACAGTCTCGGATGTTTCCGAGGAATTTCTACTTCTATTGTATGCGGATTTCACAGATCGCCTTAAAAATGCTGAAATCCCCCCTGCATCGTCAAGGGTTCTCGCGATTCCCCATCAACCAACCAAGCCCCCTCTCCTGTAACGATTTCCCCAACCACTGACGCGCCGGGTAAGGCTTCAACAAACCGCTGGGCGTGGGAAGGAGACAAACACAACACTAACTCGAAATCTTCGCCGCCGTAGAGCGTCCAATTTCGCGCGGTTTCCGCAGATACCATCGCCGTGACATCTGGCGAAACGGGCAGAGATTCCGGCCATAACTGGGCTGAAACGCCACTTTCTCGGGCGATTTGCACTACGGCGTCGGCTAATCCATCGCTGCTGTCCATTCCGGCGACGCGAGGCTCGTTTTCGGTGGTTTTCCAGGTTTTCCACAATAGGGAAACGGCGTCGAATCGGGGGATTGGGCGTTGGTGGGCGCGAAGGAGGCGATCGTACTGTTCTGACGATACCGGATATTCGGCGTCTGGTTCTAACAACAACGCCAACCCCGCCCGAGACGCCCCGTGAACGCCAGTTACGACGATCGAATCTCCCGGTTTCGCCTGACTGCGACGAAGAACCAACTCCGGTTCGACATTTCCGAAAGCGGTAATGGAGATGGATTTCACGGGGGACTGACAGACATCGCCGCCCACGATCGCACTCTCGAATCGATCGAGACAGGCTTTCATCCCCCGATACAGCCCTTCAACCCAGTCTACAGGGGTATCTCTCGGCATCGCCAAACTTACAGTAATTCCGATAGGAAACGCCCCCATCGACGCCAAATCCGACAGGTTCGCCGCCACCGCTCGCCATCCAGCGTCTTCAGCGGAGGTGGTGCGATCGCTAAAATGGACGCCATCGACGAGGGTATCGGTGGTGACGACGAGACGACGAGACGCCGGAAACGACAAAACCGCCGCATCGTCGCCGACGAGTCCCGTCGCGCAAAACTGATGCAGTCGTTCGAGTAATCCCCGTTCGCCGAGATCTCCAACTTCCATGAAGTCGCTAGACGAGTTGGGCTTCGGCGGTTCGGGCTTCGATGGGGCTGAGGGGGTGGGGGTAATGGCGCACGTCGTCGATGCGGTTGTCTTCGCCCACGATGACGACTTTGGGTTGGTGGTGTTGCAGTTCTTCTCGCGAAAACTGCGCGTAAGCCATAATAATGACGCGATCGCCTGCGGTTCCCAACCGGGCGGCTGCGCCGTTGAGTTCTACGATACCCGAGTTCGGCGGAGCGGAAATGGCGTAACTGACGAGTCGCGCTCCGTTGGTGACGTTCACGATATGCACCTGTTCGTAGGGGAGGATTCCGGCGGCGTCGAGTAACGCTCGATCGATACCGATGCTACCCATGTAGTCTAAATTGGCGCCGGTTAAGGTGCAGTTGTGAAGTTTGGCGTAAAGGAGCGATCGCTGCATAATTCTCGAAGAATGGCTGAAGTACGAAACCTCAAGGAACAAAAACTGAACTGGGAAAGATTTGAGAAGAAAGAATCGAACGGTCGAACCGGGCTGTTGGAGTCTTCTCTTATTCTGATTCTAGCGAGAAACCCGGTATCTCCACGATACCGGGTGGCTGGCTTACCTTGATGTTACTTGTAAGCTTTCACGCATTCTTCAACCAAGGGCGCCACAGCATCCACGTCTTTCCAGCCCAGGATTTCCGTCACTTTCTTTTCGAGGTTTTTGTAAGTGCGGAAAAATTCGGCCACTTCGTCGAGACGGTGTTGTTCGACGTTTTCGAGGGATTTGTATTCGGCGTAACGGGGATCTTCGGCGGGAACGCACAGGAGTTTTTCGTCGCGATCGCCACCGTCGATCATTTCTAACATCCCGATGGGACGGGCGGAAATGACGCAGCCGGGAAACGTCGGTTGGTCCATCATCACCAAGCCGTCGAGGGGGTCGCCGTCGTCAGCCAGGGTGTTGGGGATAAAACCGTAGTCGAAGGGATAGTGAACCGATGCAAACAAGACGCGATCGAGCGCAAAGCAACCGAGGTCTTTGTCGAATTCGTATTTGTTTTTACTTCCGGCGGGAATTTCGATTAAAACGTTGACTAAACCCGGTTTGGGTTGTGCGGGAATGCGCGATAAATCCACAAGCGTTTCTCCAGTTCCTGTTGACGATACAAAACGTGCTGAAACACGACAGTTCGACCGCCCGAGCCAACTCAGACGGCCGCCGTCTGACGAACTCATTCTACAACTCGACTGGCGCAACCCAGGTTTTGACTTCGGGAATTGGCTCGATCGAACCGGATTAGGGGACTCGATCGAATCTCGGATCGAGTAATCCTCCCGAACCACTTCCCAGCCGAGACATCGGATAAATCTGACGCGGGGAATCGACCGTTCCCGCCGAGTAGAGCAAGATGACTAAAAGGGGTAGTGTTAATGTCAGCAGCGCGATCGCGGTTCCCACCAGTTGGGAGAAGCCGTGAGGGAGAGGCTGCTGTGACCTGCCAGACTGACTACCAGATTCCATATAAGACGCATGTAATGTCCAAACTCGATCGCAACGGGAAACGGCGCAACGACAGCCGCGATCGAAAGGCGGGCGAGGAAGTCTCTCCATGGAGACCCCAGGGTTGAGATCTATTGAGATCTATCTTAGAAAGCGTTGACCGAAGTAACTGTCTTTCAGCCAACACTCTCAACAAAAGTCAAGTTTCGATCGCACTTCGTAACCTATCGTAGTGTGTTTCTCTCGACTGGAACCGAAATTCCAAGCGGAGAGTCGCGATACGCCGCCTCTTCAGCCGTTGGAATCGAGAAAATCGGGAATCACCCATTTGGGGGGTTCCGCCATTTTCTTCCGCAAGGCGGCTTCGGCGATATCGTGCATTTTATCGATCGAGGTTTCGCCGATAAACTTGGCGGCGTTTTGAGCGTATTCGCGGTTCGGACAGCGATCGCCCAAAACGCATCCGTTTACGCATGCTTCCGCACAGTTTATGTTGGTCTCCATTGTGGTCGATTATTAAGGCTTTGCTGTTATGTTTCTAGTATAGCATTTTCTTTTAAGATGGGGGGCGAATGCCGATGCGATCGTCGTCACACTGAAGCCCTATGAACTTCTATTATTTGATTGAAATATCTTTTTGTTAATTGATTCTTAATCTCGTAACCGATCGAAGGTTGAACCGCAGAGAAAATGCAGATATATGATACCACTCAACCCATTAATTTCTCTGTTTTTATAGTTCCGCACCACAGAGGCAAAGAGAACCCAGAGAATTGGTCAGAGGTAATTCAGGAAAAGCGAGCAGAACCTCACGGATATACGACGCGAGATATTGTGGAATTCCAACAGATTTGAAATCAAGAATATAAAACTCGCGACTGTCAGAACAAGCCGCGAGTTTCGGGTCGATCGAACGTCCTCCGAATATCTCGAACTCCGATTTGACCAAACGACGCGCGATCGGGTGATTTAGAATCCTCTTAAAACCGAGGCTAATTTTCGCTCTAAATTCCCAAAAAATCAAATTTGAACGTTAAAATCCAAAAAATGAAATCCAACAAAACAGACCAATTTAAGACGGGAAGACTTTAAACAAAATCGAATTGATAATGCTCAAAGTGATCGAGCCGAGTAGCGCACTCCAAATCCCCCAGCGCAAGCGGAATCCCTGCACGAACCAAGCCGCCAAACCAAACACGATCGCGTTGATAATGACGACAAACAAGCCGAGGGTTAAAACGACGAACGGAAACCCCAACACAAACAAAACCGGTTTGATGAGGGCGTTTAGCACCCCGAAAACCGCCGCCGAAACCAAAACCTTATTCAAACTGTCGATTTCCACCCCCAGGGGGAGCTTGGAAATAATAAAGAAGCTCAGGGACATGATGAGCCAGGTGACAATCGTCCCACGATGTCGATTTGCATAGCTGTGTATCTCCCAAAACGGAGTCACTACACTACACATTAAAGCGAAATAACATCACATCGCCTTCTCGCACAACATAATCTTTACCTTCACTGCGAAGCAGACCCTTCTCCTTCGCCGCTGTCATCGACCCCGCTTCCACCAAATCCTCAAATCCGATGGTTTCCGCACGAATAAAGCCCCGCTCGAAATCCGTGTGAATCACCCCCGCCGCTTGCGGTGCGGTCATTCCAGCATGAATCGTCCAAGCACGAGTTTCCTTCGGACCCGTCGTCAAATAAGTACGCAGTCCCAACAAATCGTAAGTGGCGCGAATCAGAGATTGCAGACCCCCTTCACTAACTCCCAGAGATTCGAGGAAATCGCCCCGTTCCTCCTCGGGAAGTTCGATGAGTTCCGATTCCACCTGCGCCGAAACCACCACCACCTGGGCGTTTTCCTCCTGAGCGACCTCGCGAACCTGTTCCACCCACTGATTTCCTTGAGCTAAATCGTCTTCCGAGACGTTCGTGGCGTAAATAATCGGCTTGCGCGTCAGCAGTCCCAACGCTTTGATGGCGAGGGCTTCCTCCTCCGTCAACTCCGCTAAGCGAGCGGATTTCCCCTCATTGAGAACCGCCGCCACTTTTTCCAACGCCTCGAGTTCCAGTTTCGCGTCCTTATTATTGCGAGCTTGCTTGCGGGTGCGCTCCATGCGGCGTTCCACTTGCGCCAAATCCGCCAAGCCTAACTCCAAGTTAATCACTTCAATGTCCCGCACCGGGTCGATCGATCCCGAAACGTGAACGATATCGTCGTTTTCAAAACAGCGCACCACGTGAACGATGGCGTCCACCTCTCGGATATTGGCGAGAAACTGGTTTCCCAACCCTTCCCCTTGACTAGCACCTTTGACTAATCCGGCGATATCGACGAATTCAATACGAGTGGGGACGATTTGCTCCGACTCCGAAATTTTCGCTAAAACGTTCAAGCGTTCGTCCGGAACAGCGACGACGCCGACATTCGGCTCGATAGTACAAAAGGGGAAGTTGGCCGCTTGCGCTTTAGCGTTGGCGACGAGAGCGTTGAAGAGAGTAGATTTTCCGACGTTGGGCAGTCCGACAATTCCGGCTCTGAGCATACTGGGAGTTCGGTGAGGCTTGCTTGCTTGAGTCTTGTTTGCTCTGCTAGTTTAGCGTGAGATCGAAAATACAGGATACCCGATCGCTCGATCGCCGCCATCCCGTTCGCCAAATCCGTTTACCCAAACCTATTCATGTCTGCTCCCCTCTGGCCTTACGTCACGCCGGGAATTCCCGACGAACTCTTCGAGCGTCTTCCGGGAATTCCCCTCAGCAAACGGGAAGTCCGGCTCGTTTTGCTGTCGCAACTGCGCTTAAAAGTCGATTCGATTCTCTGGGATATCGGTGCCGGAACGGGGACGATTCCCGTTGAAAGCGGTTTGCTTTGTCGCCAAGGTCGAATTTTAGCCATCGAACGAGACGAAGACGTGGCGAACCTGATTCGTCGCAACTGCGATCGCTTCAGTTTGCAGAACGTCGAAGTCATCGAAGGGAACGCCCCCGAATGTCTGGCACAACTGTCGCCGCCGCCAACCCACGCTTGTATCGAAGGGGGACGGCAGATTAAAGATATCTTGCAGGCGGTATGGGAGTCCATGGACGCGGGGGGACGCATCGTCGCAACGGCGGCGAACTTAGAAAGTCTCTATACAATTTCCGAATCTTTCGCCCAACTCCAGCTTCGCAACATCGAAGTGGTTCAATCCGCCGTCAACCGCCTCGAAAAACGAGGAACCTCCCAAGTTCTCGCCGCCGTCAACCCGATTTTCGTTCTCAGCGGCGAGAAGATGGATTGTTGTTGACATCCTCACCGCCCTGGAAGGGCGGTGATTCCCAAACCTCGCGATTTG
>NZ_JBNGCO010000072.1:0-26433 GCF_049974805.1 Baaleninema sp. | reverse complement strand
ACACCGAAGAAACTAGCAACACCGAAGAAACTAGCAACACCGAAGAAACTAGCAACACCCTAGACACCACCGACGCCAGCCACATCACCAACGAAGACATCGGCGAAGACATACCCTTCGCCGAAGACGAGACAGAAAACGAAGACACCACAGACGACGTATCCGCCACCGCCGAAACCTCAAACTCAACCGAAGACGACACCGCTGAAGAACCCGTCGCCGCCGAAACCACCACAGAAGAAGAGGTTGAAGACGACGCCACCGAAGAAGTCGTAGCCCAAGAAGAATCTAGCCAAGACGAAACCTCTGAAGACACCGTCGCTGAAGAGTCAGAATCCTCCACAGACGACGAAACCTCTGAAGACACCGTCGCCGAAGAGTCCGAATCCTCCACAGACGACGAAACCTCTGAAGAACCCGTCGCCGAAAACGACACCAGCGAAGAAACCGTTGCTGAAGAAGACGAAGAACTCGACGAAGAAACCGTTGCTGAAGAAGACGAAGAACTCGACGAAGAAGACGAAGAGATTCTCGACGAAACTCCCAAATTCGAGCTTCCCGCCTTCAACTCCGGCGTTTTCACCGTCGGAGAAAGTGGAGAAGTCGGCGTAGACTTCCTCTACGACGGCGGAAAATATCGCGGCGAAGTGGGGATTTTCAGCCTCTCGGGTTTAGACGAACTGGAATTTGAAACCGTCGAAGACTTCATCGCCGAAGCCGCCAATCGAGCCGCCAGTGGCTCCGAACAGGGACATATTGTAATTAGCGACCCCAGCGAAGGCGCACGATTCAACGGTTCCCTCGAAGGAGGAGAAGACTGGAACAGTGGCGATTACAAGGGTGTGAAGACCGTCAACATGAAAGCCGGAGAGAAATTCGGCGTCATGCTGGTTCCCAACGGTCGCGTTTCCGAAGTGGCCAACAATCCCGAAATCGGGGGAACCAAACGGCCGCTGTTTTCGCTGTCTACCGCCAACCCCGATGACGAGTTCCACATCGGTCAGATTGCAGACGTGACCGGAGATGGAAACACCTTCGTCATAGAAGATATGCGAGCAGACGACCGGAGCGATCGCGACTATAACGACCTGATTTTCCAAGTTCGGGGCGCGAAAGGTCAAGCCACCTACATCGGTAACGTCATCGACAGCAACAACGACTGGCGAACCGAGGACATGGGGAAAGCATTACTGGCCTATTCCGAACCCTACATCACCCCCGACCCCGTTCAAATTGACTTGACCGAAGCAGTTGAGACTGAAGTGGATGTGACCGAAGGAGGAGAAGACGCCACCGTTGAGGAGGGTTCGGAGACGGCTGCTGAAGACAGCGACGAGTCCGTGGTGACGGAAGCCGAGGCGGACAGCGAAGCAGTTGATGAGGAAGCTGCGGTAGAAGACGCCGAATCCGAAGCAGAGGAAGAGCCAGCCGCCGAGGTATCTCGTCCGGTTGTGGAAGAATCGGAGACGGTTGAGGAAACGGTTTCTACGGATACCGTTGAGGAGACGGAGAATTCGACGGCGGAACCCGTAGACGAGAGCAACGCGACGGAATCTGAGGAATCGGCGACTGAAGCGGTAGAAGAGAGCGAGGAAGACGTTACCGAGACGGTTGACGCGGTTGAGGAAACTCAAGAGGAAACTCAAGAGGAAACTCAAGAGAGCAATTCCTCGGAACCCATCGTCATTGAGGATAAGTTCGAGTTCGCAAAAGAAGACCAACCCGATATCGGAATTATCGATACGGGAGTTGCAGCCGATAATCCCGACCTCGACTATGACAACATCACCTTGGGAACGGACTTCGTCGATGGCGATGACAATCCCTTATTAGCCGAAGGTGAAGGAAACGAACACGGAACCCACGCTTTAGGGATTATTGCAGCGGAACAGGATAACGGCGAAGGGATTGATGGTATCAACGACGATGCACCGATTTGGGTGGGTCGAGCCGTTGGTTCCGGGAAATGGGCCGAGTCGTTAGTGGAGTTCGTTGACCACGCCAAGGAATCAGGTCAACCCAATGCGGTAGTGAACCTGAGTATGGATTTGACCCAGGTGGACGCGGACGGAAACGTGACCACTCGCTACGAGTTAACGCCGCAAGAGCGAGAAGCCATTGAATACGCGCGTCAGAATAACGTCATGATTGTGGCCGCCGCTGGGAATGACGGTGGTGTGATGTCGGCGTTGGGTCAAGCGTCGCAAGAGTTTGACAACATTATGACCGTGGGTGCGGCGGAACAGTTTGACCCCGAAACGTCGGCTTGGAAAGGGGCAGACCGCACGGATTATTCCAGTTATGGTCAGGGTTTGGATATCACGGCTTATGGGGGAACGACGGAGAATCCCCAATTGTCGTTAGCTGGGGAAGGAACCAGTGGTATGGCGGGGACTTCTGTAGCCACGGCGAAGGTGACAGGTGCGGTGTCTCAGGTGTGGGCGGCCAATCCTGAGTTGAGTTACCGCCAGGTAGTGGATATTATCCGCGATACGGCGACAGATTTGGGCAGTACGGGTCATGATGCTGAAACGGGCGCTGGCTTGCTGAATATGACGGCGGCGGTGCATTTGGCGAAGGTGACGAAGCCAGAGGAGCATAATACACCAGCTCTCTTAAGTCCTGAAACTTGGAGTGGCGAGGGTGTCTTTACGCCAGGTGAACGGGCCGTTCAGCATGTGAATGTGACTCCAGAATGGCGGCGACAGTATCATGGCTGGTTAGATTCAAGCAACCCTGCTGATACATTTTCTTTCCAGATTGACGAACCAACTTCGCTACAATATTCAATCGATTTTCCGGGAAATGCTGTATTGCGTAAAAATGGGCGGGTTATCCTGACGGGTAAGTATGACGGCTATATCACCTATGCGGGTGCTAATGGAAAGCTAAGTCCGGGTTCGTATACGTTGACGGTTGACCGTAATGGTTTGCCGGTTGAAAGTTATAAATTAATCACGAACTTTATTGACGGCAGTCAGGGACAACAAACGCCTATTATTGAGTGGCTACCCGCAAAACAAGTCGTTCAGCCTCAACCAACTCCCTGGAAGAATCCCTGGAAGAATCCCTGGCAGACTCCCTGGAAGAATCCTCAACCGACTCCAACTCCCCAACCAACTCCGACTCCAACTCCCCAACCAACTCCGACTCCATCGCCCTCAGTACAGGAGATAGCTGCTAAGGAACAGGCCATTGAAGAGGTTCGTGCCGTCTATGAGGCGAATCTCCAGCGTCTGGGCAATTCACTGCAAGATATTCAGATTTTTGAGCAGGCATTTGATGGCGTGAATATGCCTGCGGTGCAATACTTTGACGGCGGGTATATCATTTGGAACGGTCAGAAGGCAATTCCCTACTTTACCGGGACTGGGAATGCCTTACCCAATATTGAGTTACCTTCCACCGTTAAACCGATTTGGGATGTTGTCAAACCAAGCAACGTAGTTAAGGTTCCCGATGGTCGTCACACCTATCCTAATATGCGGGGCAGTAGCGAATACTGGGTGGAGTTAGACGGGGATAAGAACGATATTAGTTTGGCGGCACGGGATACAACCCTAGTTCATCCTGACTTACGCACCACTGTCTATCGCGACCTCGGTGGTGGTCAGCTGCAACAGGTTCCCTTGACTGACATCAATCCTGATGACAATTATACAAATTACAAAGATTTGCCAGATGGAAAATATCTCATCAAGGTGGATGTCGAGCAAAACAAAGCGAACGTTCCCTATGAGATGGTTGTGAATTTAGACCAAGCTGGGGATACCGGTATCAAGGCTTGGAACATTAACCGCGAATCGGTTAGCGGCCAGCTTGCGGGGCAACGGATTGTACGCAGCGATCACGTCGGACTGCCGTCTGGAGACCGGGATCTCTATGTCTTCACGACGGACGATATGGCAACCCAACTACGGTTTGCAGTACGTAGCCAGGACAGCGACGGTAGCGAAGCAGATCGTCAGCGTCTGTTGGATGGTGATGTACGAGTACGAATCTTAGATGAGGGCGGCAAACAAATTGGAGAACCGGTAGATTCCAAATCTCGGGAGCCCTTATTTGGCGCTCAATGGTTGGAACCGAACAGCAAGTATTACGCTGAAGTAACCGCGCTCAATGGCACTAAAACCAATTACGATGTGGTGCTGAACTTCAACAGACTTAAGGCGGATGGTCGCTATGAATTTACCAACCTACAGGGTGAGTTTGACTACGAATTCACAGTGGATGGTACTAACCGCGATCTCAAAACTGCCGTTCGCAGTAAGAACGGGCAAGATATGTCGAATATCTATCGACCAGTTCTCTACCGTAAGGTGAATGGAGCCGAGCAGATTGTTACACCGACCAGCACAGCAAATGGCATCTCCCACTACGAGACTTTGCCCAAAGGCTACTATCGAATGGTAGCAGACCCTATTCTGGCCGTACATCCCCATTTACTAAACCAGAAATACACCTTCGTTCATAACTTGGATCAGGCGGGGCAGCATCGATCTGATGCTCGGGACTTAGGTAACATTGGCGGTAAACGGGTGACAAAGAATGACTTTGTTGGAAAAGACCGAACTGACGAGGTCGATTACTACAAGTTTTCCACTGGCTCCGATCCTTACCTTTTACAGTTTGCAGTTCGCCATGGAAGCGGGAACGATAATTTACGTCTGGAGGGAGATGTTGAGTTTGCTTTGTATGACAAGAATGGCAAGGAGTTGAAGAAGGTTAACTCTTCAAATCTGAAGTCAATCTATGGCACGTATGAGTTGAAACCAAACAGCGAATACTATGTTCGGGTCAAGGATAAATCTGGTGATGGCGATGGTGGTAACTATCACTTGGTTTTGAATGCCGAGGTGAAACGCAATACTGGTGGTGGTAGCGAACCTAATCCTACTTATATATACAAAGAGTCTGACTACCTCAATGCTTTGTATCAAGATGGAACTGGAAACCGTATTACCTCTCGACGGAACGATGGTTATCACAACACCGGTCGAGCGTTTGACTCTTACGGTGGTAAGTGGAATAGCTCGCTCTATGCTCTGGTGGGAGGAGAAGTGATCGAAGCAAAAAACGGAAAGCAAATCAAGAATTGGGGCTATAATGGCACTGTTGCTATCTACAACCGAGAGCTAAACAAGACTTTTATTTATTGGCACTTGGTTGAAGGTTCTATTAACGAAAGCTTGCAAGGAAAAATCATTTCACCAGGCACTTTAATCGGACGAGAAGGCAATACAGGATTAAGCTATGGCGTTCATACCCATGTAGAAATACATAATGGTCGAGCCAATGTTAATATGTCTAATCCTTCTTATCCCCAATCACCTGCAAATTCTGGCCGTTTGCATATTCCGAGTATTTTTCAGGAGGCTGTTCGTAAGGGTTTGGTGAAGTTATACAGATAGCCAGTTTGTAGCCGAGCGGTAGGGTGCGTTCCGGCTTCATTCAATCCTTACATTTTGCCAACAAGATTAAACTAGCCGGAACGCACCGATTCGGGAAGCCAACGACAAATACCAAGATAAATTGACGAACCCTTGCCAGATTATGACTCCGGTGCGTTGCGGCAGCTTGTAGATTGTTCCCTTGATTCTACATGGGTTTGAGCCGCAACAAACCCTGCCGTAACTACTCCATCACGATCGCCTCACCCCCCTCAAAGTACTGCGATACAGCCTAATTAGAGAGTAGTAAATAGGGTGAGCAATAGAGGATTACTCAGAAACCTCAAAAACCACTCAAAAACCAACAAGTATGTAACAATAGATCGAATTTAGATTTCACAGACTGAACCGTACAAACTACCGTAAAACTGTAATGTTTAAATTTCAGGCCAATAGTGCAATTTCATGGTTTGGGTTAGGCTTGCTTCAAATCCTATTTTTGTCAATAGCCTCCGCACCCCCTGTTGAAGCTCAAGCTCCATGTAGTTCAGAGAGATTAAGGCGTCTTTCCGAAAGCTTAGGGAATCAATCTCCACCCTCTCGCGAAAGCCGAGAAATTCACTCGGATAGGCATCGCTTTAAGTTTCAAGTGCCAGCCAACTATCGAGCCGTTACCTCGAGAGGTGGCATTTTGATTCTTTCTCCAGAAGCCTATGAATTTCATCAGTGCCAACCTCGTACTACTCCATGGTATTTCGCGGCCAAAATTTATATAACTGACTCTAGTTTGCCCTCGAGTGCTTCACTACAGCAAGTGTTTGATGTGCGATCGCTTTATCAACCAGAAGGCATTGTTCAACAAGTGAGTATTGCTGGAGAACCTGCATTACGTTACCACGATCACGAGGGTGGCGATGGTCTCACGCGAAGGTATTTTCTCCGTTCACCTTCAAGGACTAAAACGATTACTATTTCATCTTGGGTAAATTCCGTAAACGATCCAGAACCCGAAATATTATCTCGCATTATAGAGAGCTTTGAGCTTTTGTATTCATCTACAGAAAACTCACTCGGAATTGGTATTGTTCCGACTTTAGATGTTTGTGGTCTGGCCGTTTGGCAAGATCCCGACGATGAATTAACGCATATCTTAACGGCATCAGGCGGTGATTCATCTGCTACCTTGAGAATTAACGATCGAATACTGCAATTGAGATCGACTGGTTCAGAAATTACACCAGGACAAACCAGTACTCCCTCTAGTTTTACTTTTCAAAATTCCGATCGCTCAATTGTCACTACTTTACAAGGGGATTGGCAAAATGCAGGTATTGGATGGATTTCCAATAATGCAACCCTTGAGGTAACTCAAGGAAATCAAACAACTCAATTATCTGTATTTGCAAGTCTTGGCTGTCGGTTTTCATTCTATTGATTTAGTGGTAGGGTGCGTTAGTTAGCAATTAAGTGGTAGGGTGCGTTCCGGCTTCGTTCAAGTCTTGGATTTTGGCAACAAGATTAAGCCAGCCGGAACGCACCGATTCGGGAACTCTCGTAGCTGAGCGAGTAATACCAATTTTTGATAAGCCTGCTATAGATATTTGTAGGTGGGATTGATTTGAGGACAGCCAATGAGACGCAATAAAGCTTACTGCTGTTGGGTTTCGCTGGCGCTACACCCAACCTACGCCACGACGCCACGACGCCACGACGCAACTGTGACGAAAGCTTAAGAGAAAACGGTGTTTTGAGGAAGATTCTGTTTCCAGAACCCCGGTATCTTCAAGATGCTGGGGTTCTTATCGAAATTCGAGTAGAGATCGCAAAAACCCCAGTTACCAAGAACCGGGGTTTTATATCACAAAAATGATATTTTGTCAAGTCTAGCGATCGAGACTCGGGGCTTTCTTCAGGGAGAATGGCAACGCTTGCGCCACCTTGCTGTTATCCGACAGCGTCGGCACAGCATCCCGTAACTTCGCCGTCAACTCCACCGTCGTCGCATCGTACATCTGCGTCAAAATCTTCGGATACAGCCCAATACCGATAATCGGCACCAACAGCGAACCGATGATAAACACTTCACGGGGTTCCGCATCCACCAAGTTCTCGTGTTCCACGAGTTCCTTGTTCTCCGGACCGTAAAGAATTTCCCGCAACATCGACAGCAGGTAAATCGGCGTCAGAATGACCCCAACCGCCGCCAGGAAGACGACGACGATGCGGAATGTCAAACTATAAGCATCGCTGGTGGCAAAGCCCACAAACACCATCAACTCGGCGATAAACCCGCTCATACCGGGCAATGCCAAGGACGCTAGAGAGCAAGTCGTCCACATGGCGAAGACTTTCTTCATTTTCTGCCCCACGCCGCCCATTTCGTCGAGCATCAGCGTGTGAGTTCGATCATAAGTAGAACCCACCAAGAAGAACAAACTCGCCCCAATCAAACCGTGGGACACCATTTGCAACACCGCCCCGCTCATGCCGAGGTCCGTGTACGACGCAATCCCAATCAGGACGAAGCCCATGTGTGAAATCGACGAATAGGCGATTTTCCGCTTCAAGTTGCGTTGAGCAAACGACGTCAGCGCCGCATAAATGATATTCACCACGCCCAAAATCACCAACGCTGGCGCAAACACCGCGTGGGCGTCGGGCAACATCCCCGCATTCATGCGAATCAGGGCGTATCCCCCCATCTTCAGCAGAATTCCCGCCAGCAACATGTGGGCGGGTGCGGTGGCTTCCCCGTGAGCGTCGGGCAACCAAGTATGAAGGGGGAAAATCGGCAGCTTCACGCCGTAGGCGATGAGGAACGCCGCATACAGCAGCAGTTGCAAGGTCATCCCGTAATCTTTCAGGGCAATCTCTTGCATATCGAAGGTGACGGTATCGCCGTAAAAGGCCATCGTCAAAGCCGCCACCAAAATAAACAGCGACCCCCCTGCGGTGTAGAGAATAAACTTCGTCGCGGCGTACTGGCGTTTTTTACCGCCCCAAATTGCCAAAATCAGATAAACCGGAATCAGTTCCAGTTCCCACGCCAGGAAGAACAGCAAAATATCCTGAACGGCAAATACGGCAATCTGTCCGCCGTACATGGCCAGCATGAGGAAAAAGAATAATTTCGGTTTAAACGACACCGGCCAGGCGGCCAGAATCGCCAGGGTGGTAATAAACCCCGTCAAAATAATCAGGGGCATGGCCAACCCATCGGCGCCAACTGACCAGTTCAGGTTCAGTTGGGGAATCCAAGAATACCGTTCGACGAGTTGCAACCCAGGGTTGTCGAGGTCGTATTGCGTGTAAAACGCATAGGAAATCAAGCAAAAGTCGATAAGCCCGATGACGAGGGCATACCAACGCACCGTCTTTCCGTCCTTATCCGGCACGAACGGCACGAATAAGGCGGCGACGATGGGAAACAAGATAATTGTAGTCAGCCAAGGAAAATCCATACGTTATCTAGGCTCGGCAATCATTGTTGGGTAAAGGTTTCGGGTAATAGGTAAGCGGGGGTGTGAAGGCAGCCATCGTATCTGTTATCCCGTACCCGTTCCGCGTGGAACGGAATATTTGAAATTCGCTCCGTTACCGATTACCCGTCACTGATTAAGTCACGCCGAAAAAGACGACGATGCCTAAAACGGCTCCGAAAATCGTCAGGGCATAGAACTGAGCGCGACCGGTCTCGAAGTACTTCAGCCCTTCGCCGCTCAGCAGCGTAACTAACCCCGTTAGGTTAACAGCACCGTCGACGATACGGTAGTCCACTTCCATGACTTGCCGCGCCAGACGACGGCTTCCTTGGACGAAGAGCTTGTCGTAAAGTTCGTCAAAGTACCATTTGTTCAAGGAGAACAGGTACAGGGGTTTGATTTTTTCGGCGATGGCAGCCGGGTCGATTTTACCGCGCAGGTACATCAGCGACGCCAGGGTAATGCCGATTAAGGCAATCCCGACGGAGTTCCCTGCCATGATGGCAAATTCGCTCAACTCGAATTCTTCGGCCATTTCGGCCAGGGTGGGGACGACTTCGCCGGGAGCGTGGACGAAGGTCTCGAAGTAGTTGGCAAAGGGCATCCCTAACAACCCGATGAGGGCGGAGGGAACGGCTAAGACGGACAGGGCGACGGTCATCGTCCAGGGCGATTCGTGGGGACTGTCGCTGTGGCCGTGGTCGTCGTGACCGTGGGCTTCGTCTTCGGCCTCGAGTTCGCGCCGGTCCATGGCACCGGGACCGAAGGCGGCTGCACTGGAGAGTTGTTTGCGAATTTCCATGTCGTTGCCCCGGAATTCTCCTTCAAAGGTGCTGAAGTACATCCGGAACATATAGAAGGCGGTGATGCCTGCGGTGAGCCAGCCAATTGCCCAGAGTGCGGGGTTGGCGGAAAAGGCGGAGCTGAGGATTTCGTCTTTGGACCAGAAGCCGGCGAAGGGAGGGATTCCGCAAATGGCCAGGGTGCCGATGAGGAAGGTGGTGGCGGTGACGGGCATATATTTGCGCAGTCCGCCCATGAGTCTCATGTCTTGGGCGAGGTCGGGGTTGTGGCCGACGACGCCTTCCATGCCGTGAATGACGGAACCGGAGCAGAGGAAGAGCATCGCTTTGAAGTAAGCGTGGGTCATGAGGTGGAACAGTCCGGCACTGTAGGCACCGACGCCCATGGCCATGACCATGTATCCCAGTTGGGAGATGGTGGAGTAGGCGAGACCTTTTTTGATGTCGTTTTGGGTGATGGCGATGCTGGCACCGAGGAAGGCGGTGAAGGCTCCGGTCCAGGCGATGATGTCGAGAACGGCGGGGATTTCCTCGAAGACGGGGAACATCCGCGCGATGAGGAAGACGCCCGCAGCGACCATCGTGGCGGCGTGGATGAGGGCGGAAATGGGGGTCGGGCCTTCCATGGCGTCGGGCAGCCAGACGTGCAGGGGAAACTGGGCGGATTTGGCGACGGGGCCGAGGAAGACGAGGACGCCGAAGAGGACGGCTAGGGTGCTGCTGATGGCGCCGCTGGCCATGAGGTCTTGGAGGCGTTCGCCGATGGTGATGAAGTCGAAGCTTCCGGTGGCCCAGTAGAGTCCCAGGATGCCGAGGAGTAAGCCGAAGTCTCCGACGCGGTTGGCGACGAAGGCTTTTTGGCAGGCGTCGGCGGCGGCGGGTCGATCGTACCAGAAGCCGATGAGCAGGTAGGAGGACATCCCTACTAGCTCCCAGAAGATGTAAATCTGGACGAGGTTGGGGCTGACGACGAGACCGAGCATGGAGGAGCTAAAGAGGCTCAGGTAGGCGTAGAACCTCACGTAGCCGGGATCGTGCGCCATGTAGCCATCGGTGTAGAGCATCACCAGGAAGGCGATGGTGGTGACGATGGTTAACATGACGGAGGTGAGGGGATCGATGATGTACCCCATGCTCAGGTGGAAGTCTCCGGCTGCGGCCCAGTCGAAGGTTTGGGTGACGGGGGCGTGACCTTGGATTTGACTCCACAGCAGGGCGAACGACATGACTGTGGCGGCGCCTAACAGGGTTAGGACGAGGACGGCGTTCGCTTGCCGCAGGCGGTTCGTGACCTGGTTATAGGAAATTAGCCCCAAGCCGACGAAGCTCGCGCCGACGAGTGGCAGCACTGGTATCAACCAGGCGTATTGGTATATTGGTTCCATACGTGAATGCCTACTTTAGTTTATATTTCTTCACATTAATAGGAAAGAACGTTTTTATTGTTACATATACCTACGCTTAAAATTTATCGATCGACCGGGTTGTAATTTTCTTTTGTGATTTGAGGGGAGTTTTGCGATGCGATCGAGCGCACGGTGACGAGGCGATTGGGGCGATCGCACGCACAAAAAAACCTCTCGGGGGAACTCCTCCGAGAGCGAAGACAATCGAACCGGGGGGATCGATTGTATGGAGTCGATCGTCTAGGGGCGATCGGTGGGGATCGCGTTTAGGGAACGGCGATCGAACAGTCCTGACGGTAGCGGACGGCGATTTCAGACAGGGTATTCCGTAAGGTATCGCGTCCGTGGAAGCCTTCGATGCGTTGTACGACCTGATGTCCGTCAAATAACAGTAATGTCGGGAGCGTCGTGAGTCGATAAGTGCTGGCGAGTTTTAAACTCTCGTCTGCGTTAATATCAACTAATTTGACGCGATCGCCGAATTCTGTGTGAAACTGAACCAACATGGGATGGATCAGGTGGCATACCCCGCACCAAGGCGCCCAAAAGTTGACCAGAACGGGAACGTCGGACTCTAAAACGTCTTTCTTGAAACGCTGCTCGCTAATGGACAACGACATAATGGGCATCTATTAACTTCTTTTATCGTTATGGGATCATGCTACCAGGGTATGTTACCTGTGACACGCAGTAACCACGGATGCGCCCACCAAAATCCGAGGACGAAAATTGTCACGCCGAGATAGGCCGGACGCAGGAATTCGCCCGCGTTCAAGCTCTGTCGTCCTTGGGCGATGGCCAGAAACGGCACGATCGAAGTCCGAGATTTCACGGATTCAAAGGCATCGCCGAAACGGGCGGCCAAACGCCGATCGCCGTGCCAGACGGCGAAAAGGTGATGGGCGATCAGTCCGAGAGAGGTCACGAGGGTAAAACTGGTGCCAATCCAGAGGGTATGGGCGATACACCAGATGACTTGACCCACCATTTGCGGGTGGCGACAGATGCGGATAATTCCGGTTTCGTACAGGTGAACTTGGGGTTTGGCGATGGCCGCAATTTCACCAAGGTTGAAGGTGGCCGGATACAAAAAGATGAAGGAAATAAAGGACAGTCCCCAGACGAGGGGTTTGACGAAGGGAACGCCCTGCAACATCCACAGCTGCGCTCCGTCGTAGCGGTGAGCGATAAAGTAGGCGATTAAGGCGACGGCCAGGGGAAGGCTAACGAGGGCGAAGAGGATGCGATAGGGACGAGGTCCGATTTGGGATTCGCCCCAGGGCCGTAACGCTGCTAAGCCGCTGTGAGCAATGGCGAAGCCCAATAACATCGCCAAGATAATGAGGTGACTCGGGGTCAGCCAGGTTTCCACCACGTTCGATCGCCTGAATGCTTCTGGAGGTCAGGCGCGGCCGATATCTCGGACGCCCCAACTGACTTTAATTTTAGCTTAAAAGTTTTTTAAAAAAACTTAAAATCTCTTCAAAATGATATCTCTGCGACAGTTGCGCTCGGGCGTATCCGTTAGGGTAATCGCGGAGGACGGTTTGGTTATTCCATCGAACCCCTTTAATATAGAGGATTGTAGCTGCGATCGCACGATCGTCTCCCATCGAAGCAGTTTGGAGGCTCGCTTCAAGCTGCCCGTTCGACCTGGGTAGGCAGCAGCCAACGTTAACTAGGGTTCTGATAACAAGATTCACTCATGTACAATCCAAACGCCTCTGGTGCCAATAGCACCGTTGCTGGAAATCGCCTCTTCGTTTACGAAGTCGAAGGCTTAGGTCAAAACAAGGATGCTGGAAGTTCTCCGATTCGTCGGAGCGGTCCCATGACGATGACCGTTCCTTACAATCGGATGAACGAAGAAATGAAGCGCATTACGCGCCTCGGCGGAAAAATCGTCAGCATCCGACCGCTCACGGGGGAAGATTGGAATAACCAAGCCGCCTCTGCTAACGGACAGCAGCAAGCAGAAGCGAGCAAACCCATGACTCAATCCCAACCGGAAGCGACGAAGCCTAAAGAAGACACTTCTCCTAAAGAAGATACTTCTGGGAAACCCTTCAAGCCGGCTAAGGCGAAATCCAAGAAAAAAGACGTTCCCGTTAATATCTACCGCCCGAAAAAACCGTTTATCGGGAAGTGCGTCAGTAACGACGAACTGGTACGCGAAGGGGGTTCGGGTCGCGTGCGTCACCTGAAATTCGATATTTCTGAGGGTGATTTGCGCTATCTCGAAGGTCAGAGTATTGGGATTATCCCCCCCGGAAAAGACGAGAAAGGGAAACCGCACAAGTTGCGCCTGTATTCGATTGCTTCAACTCGTCACGGTGACGACGGCGACGATAAAACCGTGTCGCTGTGCGTGCGCGAGCTGGAGTACAAACACCCCGAAACCGGCGAAACGGTTTACGGCGTCTGTTCTCGCTACCTCTGCGAACTCAATCCCGGCGACGACGTGGCTATCACGGGTCCGGTTGGGAAAGAGATGTTACTTCCCGACGACGAACACGCCAACGTCATTATGATGGCGACGGGAACGGGAATCGCTCCCTTCCGCGCTTTCTTGTGGCGGATGTTCAAGGAAAAACACGAAGATTATAAATTCAAAGGCTTTGCGTGGCTGTTCTTCGGTATTCCTTACACGGCGAACATCTTGTACAAGGAAGAACTCGAAGCACTGCAAGCTGAGTTCCCCGAGCAGTTGCGGATTACCTACGCCATCAGCCGCGAACAGAAAAACTCTGAAGGCGGAAAGATGTATTTGCAACACCGCATTCAAGAAAATGCGGATGAAGTGTGGCAATACGTCCAACAGCCGAACACCCACACTTACATTTGTGGTTTGAAAGGAATGGAAGGTGGTATTGACGAGGGAATGTCCGCCGCTGCCTCGAAACAAGATGTGGATTGGGCAGATTATCAGAAGCGGTTGAAGAAAGCCCACCGCTGGCACGTGGAAACTTACTAAGCCACGGTTCTCGGTTGCGAGAATTGCCACGTTTGCAGGCGTTCAATGTTGTGTGATTCTCGAACAATGTGAGTTGAGTCGGGGTGGAGAGGTCTCCACCCTCGATTTTTTTATAGTTAATAATTAATAATTTATAATTGATGTGAAAATCATCAGTCATTTGTAGTAAATAATCTGTTGAAATTTTGTTAAAACTTTGTTGTGTTGGTCAGATGGTATTTCCAGATCCCCGGCATCTTGGAGATGCCGGGGATCTTATGCATATTTTAGGCATAAATCCCCCCAAATGTAATTGTGCCGCGCATCATTTTATATTGCTATATCATCTCGAACGAACCGGAAAAACTAATCGTCAAAAAATTCGTCTAGGGATTCAGAAAGGCTTTCAATGATGGATCGATCGCCGTTGCGTTCTCGTTCGACGGTGGCTTCGATATCTTTGACAACGGCTTCCGGTAAGTCGAGCAATTCGACGAGTTTTTGATAGGCGGTGGCTTCTTCTTCGTTAATGTTAGGTTCGTCGGGGGTGCGAGAACTGGAGGCGATGGTTTCGTAACCGAGTTTTAAGACAAGTTCGCGTTCGTCTTGGCTTTGTAGTTTCGGAACCAGCTCTTCGAGGGAAATGTTTTGAACCAGGTATTCTCGCAGTTCTTGTTGGAGTTTTTGTTGTTGTTCGGCGTTTTGGGCAAAAATGAGGCTGAAGCGATCGAGCATTAAATCGACTTCTTCTTTCGCCAGTTGTCCGTCAGCCCACGCCATCGATGCGACGATTCGCAGCAGGTTCATCTGACGGGGAGAAATTGGAGGAGGAGCCATAGTCGGGAATTGACAATTGATAATTGATAACGGGGAGACACTGTAGGACGCCAACATACAAGGGGGTGTGAGGCGGCGGGAAAATGTGGTTGAAGTCCGGTTTCTGGACTTGTCCCGCGTCAGGAACTGTCCGTACCGACAAGGTACGAGAAAACTCTGCCGGATCTTGTATTACCGTCTTATGTACCGCTTGTTCCCATGAAGTTAACACGCGATCGATCGTCGGCTTTTGGGCTGTAAGGTTTTTTGAAGAATTGATAAAGGGTTCGATCGCCGCGATCGACCGCCACGATTTCGTTAGATAATGGAAAAGCTATTACTTTTTCATCCGTTGGAGCATCAACGTGCGGATTGTCAGGGCATCTTCCAACCTGACGACGATTGGGAGTCCCTGGTAACGGGACTTTCCGGTTTCCTTTCCCCGAGAGACGCCGAGGGCGCGTTCGAGACGGCCGAAAAGCGTGCTATTTTGAAAATCGAAGCCTCTCCTCCGTTATCGAAACGATACGAGAGCGCCTTCAGACGCCCTTAACTTCATGCCGATGCAAAAGTGGAATCTCCTCGACTCTGAATTTGTCATCAACCATCGTTGGTGTCGCGTGCGTCGCGATCGCGTGAAGTTACCCAGCGGCGAGGTGGTGGACGATTTTTTCGTCAACGTTCGCCCCGATATCGCCTTAGTGTTACCCATTACTCCCGAGGGAAACGTGGTGTTTGTGCGTCAATACCGCCACGGCGTCGGCGAGGTGTTGTTGGAGTTACCCGCAGGCGCCTTCGATCCCGAGGAGGAAGAGGCGGAAACAGCGGCGAAACGGGAGTTTGAAGAAGAAACGGGATATCGGCTCGATCGACTCAATAAAATTGCCACCCTGTACGACAATCCGGTGAAAGATACTAACCGGATTCATTTGTTTTTAGCCGAAGACGTGGAACTTTCGGGAACGCAAAGGCTCGATCGCACTGAAGAAATCGAAGTGGTCTTAGTCCCGATTTCTGAGATATCCGATAAAATTCGTTCCGGGGAACTCTGCGTGGCGGGAACCTTGGCGGCGTTGTTTTTAGTATTGTCGTCGCGCTTTAGCCATCCGTTTGTCAATCGAGGAGTCGAAGAAATCATCTTTCCAGACGAGTAAATTCAAGGCTGTAAAAGTTCGATTCCCTCAGTTCAAAGCTTCTCTAGAAATTTCACAAAAAACCTTTTTCTGAGAACCTCGAGTTTCTGGAAATTTCCTATTTCTAAGATGTCTTGGATCTCATGGTATTGAGGTTGCCGTATTTTTTGTATCGCAACCGACGAGAAGGTAGCACTTTTTCTTACCTCGAGCTGAGACCTCACGATACACCGCTCAGCTTATTACCTTATCACATAATTTTTGTCAACTTATTTTTGAAAAAGTTTGAGTTAAGACCAGCGTTTGGCACCGTACACTGTCGGAGAAAACGCAGCGATCGCACTCGGTATAAACGCTGACATTGAAAATTTTAGATTAATTTTATATTGTAGGGGCGAACGGCCGTTCACCCCCGAACCGCGTTCGCCCTTACTCCAAAACGCTAGAAAACGCTAGTTGAGAGTCGAGCGGATATGGATTACAAACAAGAGATCGTCACGACCATTCACGATTTCGGCTGCGATATTGACTTCCTCGAATCGCGAACGCTCCAATTGAGCGAGCAGTTTCCCACCGCCGTTTTAATTCCCGCCCTCTACGAAGAACTCGAACGACCGGCTTTAACGCAAATCCGCGATTGTCTGCATCACTGCGGCTTCGTCAAAACGGTGGTCGTCTCCCTCTACGCCAAATCAGCCGAGCAGTACCAGAAAGCCGTGCGCTTTTTCAGCGTTCTGCCCCAAAAAACCGTCGTCATCTGGGAAAATGGGACTCGCGTCACCTCAATTCTCGAAACCCTGCGCGATCGCGGCCTCGACCTCTTAAAATTCAAAGGCAAAGGACAGGCCGTGTGGCTGGGGTTGGGGGTTGCCTCTCTCAACGCCGAAGCGATCGCGCTCCACGACGCCGATATCATCACCTACGATCGATCCTATCCCCTCAAACTCCTGTTTCCCCTTCTCGATAAAGAATGCGGCATCGCCTTTAACAAAGCCTATTACGCCAGACTCGGCAACGAAAGCCGCAGCCTCAACGGACGGGTGGCTCGCTTGTTCGTCACGCCGCTGCTAACAGCCCTGACCGAACTCTTCGGCTATCGGGATTACCTGCGTTACCTCAGCGCCTTCCGCTATCCCCTTTCCGGCGAATTCGCCCTCACCAGCGACTTAGCCTTAACCACGCGCATTCCCGGTAACTGGGGTCTCGAAATCGGAATGCTGGCGGAAGTGTATCGCAGCGTCGCCCAAAAACGCATTTCCCAAGTGGATTTAGGCATTTTCGACCACAAACACCAATCCTTGGGACAATCGAGCCAAGAGGGACTACAAAAAATGTGTCGCGACATCCTAAAATCCGTATTGCGAACCCTCGTCGAAACCGAGCAAGTGGTGGTCTCGATGGAACATATTCACGCCTTGCGGGTGAAATTCCGTCGCGAAGCGCAAGACTTCACCCGTCAATATTTCGTCGATGCGGTCTTCAACAACTTGCCTTACGATCGCCATCAAGAAGAAGTCATCGTCGAAGTATTCGAGCAGGTGATTTTAGAAGCGGGAGAACAATACTTCACCAACCCCGTCGGCGCTCAAATCCCCGACTGGACGCGGGCGTTAGCCGTCATGCCCGATTTGCGAGAACAACTGCAAGCGGCCGCCGAAACCGACGCGCGAGAGGCGTTGTCCGCCGTAGTTCCCATTACACCCGAGTTGTACGAAACCCATACCAACGGCTTGGTTCCCACCGCTTAACCGTCGGAGGCTGAAACAGAGCAACCCGGCACTTTCACCGGATTTTCCCGTCTATAACCGTATAAAATCGGTGAGGGACGACAGCAGGACAGTTGTGAAATCCGCGAGTCGATCGAAAAAGTATGAAACGAAGTGTCGGGTGGTGGTTCGGATTTGCCTTCACGTTTGCATTAACGGTGTTGTTGATGTGGGGATGGGGACATCGCGGCTATAGCCAAACCCCAACCCCAGCTCAAATTCTGCTCGAGGAGTTTTCAGACTGCGAACTGGTCGATCGCATCGAAGACGAGAAAATTCTCGAAGTGGAATTTCCGCCAGCCTGTCTCGATGAAAAACTGCGACTCTATCAGTTTATCGACCTCGCCAAGCAGCAAGTCAACCAGAACGAAATCTTTCCCCTCATCGTTAAAGATCTCCGCTACCGACTGATTGACGAGGGGGTTCAAATTCGAGGCAATTTAGAAATCGACTATCCGGTAGTGGGACTGGTAGATTTCGAGGTGTCTCAAACCGTCTTCGCCGAACTTCTCCAGGGCGCGTTAAATTTACGAGCGGGAGAAACTCAAGTTCGGGTGGACGTTCCGTTTTTTGAAAGTAACGATTTAGGCGGACTCGTCAATCAAATTGTCGATACGCAGTTGACGATTTTCAATCGAAAAAGTTTGCAAGATTTTCTTTCAGATACAGGCTTAGACGAACGCATTGCCGAAGAAACCGATTTGAGCGTCGAAGCAGTGAACTTTATCGCCAAAGCTGTCGAGCCGAATATTAGCGCCAAAATCACCGAAGAGGCATTAATATTATCCGTGCGATTTTATCCAGAATAAGAGAATCATTGAGAGCGAAATCAAAGAATTCGCTGCCAACTTCTCGATTCCTAAAACCGCAACTGATACTCCACCACCGCCCGATTGTCCTCGTCGAAATTGGTCGAGCCGCGAATCAGCCAATTATCGTTAATACGATAGCGGACGCTAAAACGAGTCGAATCGTCGCGATCGAGAATCGTCAACACCGACACCGCCAAATCCTCCGTGAGATTGAATCCCGCTTCCGCCCCCAACCCCAGCGCCGAAGTCCGAGGATCGAGCGCCGGAAACAGGCGAAAATCCCGATATCCCAACGCCTGACCGATAATCGACTGCACCTGTGTCAACAGCGCCGAACTGGCCACCACCAAAGACGTATCTTGCTGTCCGAACGTCCCCAACGCCCCGCCCCCAATCAGCGAATAAATCTCCGTTTGCGTGCGAGACGGCGAACTCGTCAACTCCAAATTCTCAAACAGGCGACTGGCGCGACCGCGAACCCGCGCCTCGATGCGAACCGTCTCCACCGCCCCCCGTTCGATGGCCGGTTCAGAAATTTCCGCCGTCGCCCCGACTTCGCTAAAACCGATCGGGGAAACGATGCGGGGGCGTGTCGTTTCCTGTACCGCCGTCCGTAAGCGCAGGTTCAAAATCGGATCGCTGCCGTACTGGGGCAGAAACGTCGCGGTCTGGCGTCCCCGCGCCAAGTTAAACGTCGTCGTAAAAACGTTAACCTGTCCGTCTTCCAAGAAAATCGTTCCCTGGGGCTGTGGGTTGTCGAACAGTCCGTTGACTTGCAAGATCCCCCGCGCCAAGAAACTCAATACGGGCGGACTGATAATTTGCAAGTTGCGCCCCAGTTCCAAGGTTAGGTTGTTGTAGCTGATTTCCGGTACTGGGTTCGGGTCGGGTGTGGAAACTGTGGTTGCGGTTGACGGATCTCGAATGAGGATCTGACCGTTGCTTAATAACAACTCTCCGCTCAATTCCGGAAATAAGGCTGACCCCTTGACGGATACCAAACCGTCTATGTTGCCGCGATAAAGACCCTTCAGGTTCAAGCTGACGCGATCGAACGCCACCTGTAACGGCATTTCCACGTCCTGGGGCGACCACAGGGGTAATTCTCCCATCGCCCGCACCGATCCTTGACGGAACTGCCCCACCAATTCCGGTACCACGATCGCATCGTCGCGAAATTCGATCGCCCCGTTCACCTGCCTCAGCGGTTCCGGAAGTTGCGGCGAATCGAAAGCCGCGTCGCGAAACTCCGCCAGCCCCCGACTACTCGTCGGCAAATAATTAAACCCGCCGCCGACTCGTTCCCCTTCCACCGTCAATCCCACACGACCTTCCCCGCCGCGCCACGCCAAAACTCCCGACGTCAAGGCTTCCAGAATCGTTAAACCCTCGTCTTCCACCTCCACGCTGACGCGAAACGACTCGTCCTCGGGCTGTACCGTTTCCCCCGGCAACTCCAGCGGCAAACTCGCCCGAATCGCAATCGGACTCTGTCCCCCTCCCACCTCCGCCTCCGACGCCGCTAAAAGGATGCTTCCCCCCAAATTCAAACGGGCGTCGTCGTAGCCGAAACCCGCCTGCGCCGCCCTCAACCCTTGTCCGTTGATACGTCCGTCCACCCAGCGCAACTCGCCTCGGGCGCGGGGGTTCTCGAAACTGCCTGCCAGGGTGGCACTGGCGTCCAAACTGCCGCCCAACTGCACCGTCGGCGGAAACCTGGCGAACTCCGACACCACCGACACGGGCAACCCCGTCAGTTGAAATTCTGCTGACTGTTCCCGTCCGCCAATCCGCCCGGAAAACTGCAACTGCGTTTCGACTTGCGAGGCCAAACTGGCTCGAATTACCGAAGGTTCCAACTGCCAGAGATTGTCAGAAAACCTCCCCGATGTGGCGATTTCGTGGATCTCGTACTCGTCCCACTGCCAATCTTCGCCACCGAAGGCGAACCCGAAATCGATGCCCGACTGCACCGATCCCGACATCTGTACCGTACCGTTAAAAGTTCCCTCCAACCTCCCCAACTCCGGCAAAGGTGAAGCCTCGTCCCGCGCCTGTTGTTGTTGTGCCAGTAGCGTATCGATTTCCGCCAAACGGCGCAGTTGTAAGAGGATAGGAGATTCCGGCAACCCCACCGCCACCACGTCCAAGGCTTCGGCCTCTGCATAAGTCCCAGGAGTCAGTCCTCGGGCGAGATCCTCTAAATCGAACCAGCGTAACGCCGTTAAAATCTCTTGAATTTGCCCCTGTTGGATGTCGAGGACGCCGCGAACCTCGGCCTCGGCGCTCGTTCCCACTCGTCCGTTAAAAGTATAGACACTCTCTGCCTGTTGCAAGGTTAAATCGGTCAGAGCGAGAACGCCGTTGTCAAAAAAGAACTGCCCCTGTAAAACGTCGGCCTCCGTCAAGCCCAAGGCGGGATCGAGCAGTCTTGCCGATCCCGCCACCCGCTTTCGGGGCAAATCGGCGGTTAAGTTCAACGAGAGCGTCCCCGAAAGGGGACCTCGATCGAGTGGCGGTTGTACCTCGAACCAGGACAGGGGCAACCCTTCTAAGTTAAAGCGCAACGCCCCGTTTTCTAGCGTTCCCGAGGCTTCTGCATCGTCGAGGTTAATGGAAAAGTCCCGCAAGGTCAGATCGCGATCGAGCCAAACTGAAATCTCGTCCGGTTCGTCGTCCAGAATGACCGGAACCCCTTGCAAATCGACTTTCACGCCCGTTTCGTCCGATTCGATCGCCCCCACGAACAAAGGATCGAACGCCGTATCGTTGAGGCGCAAATTCGCCAACTGCACCTCGCCGCCGCCGATTTCTACGTTCGCCGGTGTAAACCCGTCCCATCCTCCCGACAGCAACACCGCCGCCCCTAACTTCCCTTCTACGTTCGCCGTGGCGATGTCCGTGTTGTAAGCGGGTAACAACACCCCCAAATCGGCATTTCGCGCCACCACCTGCGCCTGCCACTGTCCCTTATCCAAAGTGGCATCGATCGCCAGGTTCCCCACTTCTGAGGGATCGACTTTGCCTTGACTCAAATCGCCGAATCCGAAGCCCACTTGCAACTCACCTGAAATCGCTTCCGGGCGCCAATCCGACAGCGATCCCGACAGTCGCGCCACCTTGCCGACATTTTGTAGCGGCGTCAGCGTCACGGGGGCGTCAACCAACGGATTGAGAGGAATTGCGAACCGTTCCGATTCCAGCGTCCATCCGCCGTTCGCCACTTGGAAAGCCGCCTCTAAAAACCCGCTTTCCGCCAACAGTCCCACCTGACCCTCGGCGGTGACGGTTTCCGGCGACAGGTTGGCAAGGGGGGCAGCAAAATTCACCTGTCCCGTTAACGCCACCCGTCCCAATTGCGAAACCGGAACCAACGGCGTAATTTCGATCTCCTGTCCGATCGCCGATCCTTCCAAGCGTCCCTGCGCCACCGCGAACCCCAACTCGATCGCCCCGTCTTCGACGCCAAGACGACCGTTTCCCGCCACGTCGATAGTTTCCAGACTGGGATTTTCCAACGCTTCAAGGGTTCCCGCCACCTGCGCTTGTCCGGCGAAAGTTCCGATATTCAACGGTGTCAATTCCGGCGGTAGGGTCAAAAACGGCGTCACGGGAAGCCCCTCGCTGGCGATCGCTGCTTGCCATTTTCCTTCAGCAAGCTGTCCGTCGAGGCGCGTCGCACTTCCCGCAATGGCTGTAGTCAGGGAGGTTTCCGCCTTAACCTGCGCCAAATCTCCCGTCTCGAAATAGGACAGATCCCCGCTCAAGCGTAAATTTCCCGACAGAGGCGCGACGCCGAGGGTTTGTAGCGGCGGCGCCAACTTCGACGGGGGTACCGCCAGATTTTCCGCCGCCAGGATGGTTTCCCACTGTCCCCCTCGCGTCAAGACCGCCTGAACTTGTGTCGGTTGTCCGAAAAAGCCCAAATTCCCCTGGGCTAACACTTCGATATCTTCGAGGGTTGTGGCTTCGTAATCGCCGCCGAGAACCACCTGTCCGCTGTAGTTCCCCACCTCGAAGGTCTCGATAAAATCTTGGGGAAAGCCGCTGTTGAGGGATACGCCCTCAGCGGCCAGTTCGATGCGCCAGCGATCCTCGGCCAGCAGGATTCCGCCTTGGGCTTGACCTCCCGCAATTTCAAGAATCGGCAGCCTGACGATTCCGCCTTCTTCCTGGCTTTGAAACACCCCTCGGGCGTTAAAGCGTCCGATGTCCGAGAGCGTCGCCATCTCGTAACGACGGGCGATCGCATCGGCGGAGGCATCTCGCACCACAAATTCCGACAAAATTTGAGGGTCTTCTTCCGCCGTTTGGGGAAGTTGCACTTTCACCGCCGCCTGGACTTGTCCGCCCCCTTCCGGAACGGCGTTGAGTTGTTCGATAACAAACTCCGAAGTGGCAGTCGCCAGCGCAAAACGGGCGGTCACGTCCGAAAACGGGATACGATCGACCACCGCCACCTCCGTCGATCGCGCTTCCCCCACCAACACCGGCGTTTCCAGCGGTCCGACTAACTTCAACGCCCCTTCCAGTTCCCCCGTCACCTCCACCGGAAACTCTACCCCGAGGGTATTTTGCACCACCTGCCACTCCACCGGGGGAACGGCCATCGGCAGGTCGTATCCTTCCTCTAAACTCAATGCCCCCTGGGGAACTTGTATCGGAATCTCGCCGTATTTCGCATCAGTTTCCTCAATGGCGATGAGAGCGTCGCGAAAGCGCAACCGCCCCGAACCCTCCCGAATCGTTTGCGGTACCCCGCCAATTTGCAGATCGAGATCGCTAAATCGCAGGTTTCCCTGCAAATTGGGCAGTTCGCCGGGGGCGTTCGTGGCGATTTCGAGGGTTAAATTGCCGAAAATTTCGCCGCCGTCCAGGTCGATGGGGGCGGGAATCCAAGGATCGACGACGTTTCCCGCTAAATATTGCGCCGACAGTTGCAGGCGCACCATTTCCCGTTCCCGGCTGTATTCTCCCTGAACGCTGAGACGTTCTTTAATGTTGTGATAGCCCGTGGCGTCGAAGACAATCTCGCCCTCGTCCTCGAATTCCACTTCTCCCTCAAAGCGTCGCAGCGCGATCGCCTCTGGAGGCGGTGCCGGGGTTTCTACGAAAATTGTCCGTTCTTTTCCGATAGTCTTACCGTAGGGAATCTCTGCTTTGCGTTGCGGTTGCAGCTTCAGCGTTCCCCCGGAGATGGAAATCGTATCCAAATCGATTTTGACGAATCCCGGTTCGCCCCCGGTGCGAATTCCCGTCGTCACCCACTGTCCGCTGTCTGTCTGTTTCAGCGTCACCTCGGGATTTTCGATCGCAATATCGAGGCTGAGGGTGCGATTCCAGAGAACTTGAAGGAGATCGAAGCGCACGCGAACCGCTTCGATTTCCGCCTGACTGGGATGTTCGGGAGTTTCGGGAATCGTCGATTCACCAAACCGTACCGAGTTGAGTGAAAAGCTTTCGAGTTCCCCCACCACCACCGGGCGATCGAACAGTTTTTCCAATTCCCGCGACAGCAGCGGTGCCAGTTGCAAGTCAACGAACCGCCACGCCCACCAGACGCCACCTGCAACCCCCGTCAAACAGAGAACGGCGAGGGTCAGGCGCAGTTTTGAGAACCGCTTTCGAGGCGGTTGGGGATCTTGTTGGGGCGTCGGTTCGGGAGAGTCTGTCATCGGCGATGGCGTTGTTTTCGCGTCAGAGGGGGAGATGGGGAGATGGGGAGCTTCCGGAGAGGGGGAGATGAGGGAACCCGGAAGAATTTCTCGATCGTACCCTCATCTCCTCACTGTACCTCGGACATCCTAGCGGGAAACCTGCGACTGTGACAGTGCAGGGTGCAGGGGATCGATTTCGATATAAAGTGAGAAACGAAAGAATCCGGAGAACAGACGATGAGAGTTCATGTCTTGTTGTTTAACGCTCGCACGGAAAACGAAGGTATTCATACGATTCGTTTGGCGACGCCAGAGGGAGGCGAACGGAACATCGTGATGATGTTCGAGTCTCGCGACGACGCCGAACGATACGCCCTGTTGTTGGAAGCTCAGGATTTTCACGCTCCGACGGTGGAGGAATTCGATTCTGAGGAAATTGAAGACTTTTGTAGTTCGTGCAATTACGAGGCGAAGTTAATTCCTGAAGGTTTCGTTCCGCAATCGGCGGAGGAACGGATTTTCTTGTCGCCGCCGGAAACCAATTTGGAGGATACGGACTGGGATCGCCAACAGCAAGAAGGAGGCGCAGCCGCTTCGGGTCCGTCGCCGGAAGAAGCGTCGGAGATGTCGAGCGCTCAGTTAGACGATATTCGCCGCCGCTTGGAAGGTTTGTTGTAAGGGTGTTGAATTCAGCGAAATTTTCGAGGATTGGACGAATTTTTTGATGAATCAGTTTGAAAGTCGCGGACATTTGCTAACCGAACAGAGCAATCCCCGCTCGGAGGATCTCGATCGCCTCGATTCCCTGGGGTTGGTGGATTTGTTCTGTCGCGAAGACGCCCGCACTGTGGAGGCGGTGGCGGCGAGTCGGGAGGCGATCGCTCGGGCGATCGATCTCGCTACAGACGCCCTAGGACGGGGCGGGCGTTTGTTTTACGTGGGGGCGGGAACTAGCGGACGTTTGGGGGTTTTAGATGCTGCGGAATGTCCGCCCACCTTCTGCACGCCGCCGGAGTTAGTTCAGGGAATTATCGCCGGAGGGCGAGATGCGTTAGTTCGCAGTTCGGAAGCTTTAGAAGACAGAGCTGAAGATGGAGAAGCCGCCATCGCCGAGCGCAATATTGGCGAAACGGACGTGGTGGTGGGGATTACTGCTGGAGGAACGACCCCTTACGTGCGCGGTGCGATCGCCGAAGCCAGACGCCGCCACGCCACCACGGTTTTTATCGCCTGCGTTCCCGCCGAACAGGTGGCGATCGAGGCCGATGCCGATATTCGTCTGTTGGTGGGGCCTGAGGTTCTCGCCGGTTCGACGCGACTCAAAGCGGGAACGGTTACGAAACTGGTATTGAATATTTTGTCAACCAGCGTCATGGTGCGGTTGGGGAAAGTCTTCAAAAACCGCATGGTTGACGTATCGGTGACGAACAGCAAGCTCCGCGATCGCGCGATTCGCACCCTTGTCGATTTAACGGAACTGTCCCGAGAGGAGGCCGCCAACCTACTCGATCGCTGCCAAAACCGCGTCAAACTCGCCTTATTAGTCCATTGGGCGGACTTAAACCTCGACGAGGCGCGATCGCTCCTCGAGCGTCACCAAGGACACCTCAGAGCCGCTCTAACCGCCGCCAAAGTTGAAACGGGAAGCGTTGGTCATTGACAAGTTTTCCCCGTCTCCCCGTCTCCCTGAAAAAAAGGGGGGTTGACAAAAGCCGAATCGTGCTGCACAATGGTAAATCGCGATAGGAAAACGAAATACGCGGAACTGGCGGAATTGGTAGACGCGCTAGATTCAGGTTCTAGTGTTCGCAAGGACTTCCGGGTTCAAGTCCCGGGTTCCGCATTGACTCGAAGGGAGTCGCAAATATAGCCATCACTGAAAAAACGGGCAGCTCGATAAAAAGCTGTCCGTTTTTGGCGTTCGCGGTTGGAATACGCATTGACGTTCTCCCCCGCCTGAAGGCAGGGGGATTCATCGTTCTACGAGTCTCCGTTAGCTGACAGGATCTCTCCAGCCAGCCAAGAGGGAATCTCTCCCGATGCGTGAATTCGGGTGCGCCCCACCCTACTCAATCCCAATTTAAGGATGTTAATCGCTGCGTTCGTATCGCGATCGGCAACGAAGCCACAATGGGGACAAATATGGGTTCTTGTTGATAGAGACTTCTGTACCTTTTCCCCACAACTCGAACAGTTTTGACTCGTGTTGTGGGGC
>NZ_JBNGCO010000071.1:0-26498 GCF_049974805.1 Baaleninema sp. | reverse complement strand
GGGGGGATGCCTGAGACGCGCCCAGAAAGCTCTCTCTCGCAAGATGAAGGGTTCTCGGAATCGAGAGAAGGCGCGTCGTAAAGTTGCCAAGATTCACGAAGAAATTCGCGATTCGAGGAGCGACTACCTGCACAAGCTGACAACCCGCCTCGTTCGTGAGAACCAAACGATTGTGGTGGAATCCCCCCTAACCCCCCTTATTAAGGGGGGAACTAAAGGGGGGATAGGGATGGTGAGAAATCCTAAACTCGCCAAACATATCTCTGATTGTGCCTGGGGAGAGTTTGTCAACCAACTGGACTATAAATGTCAGTGGTACGGACGAACGCTCGTCAAGGTAGATCGATGGTTCCCGAATCCCCCCTAACCCCCCTTATTAAGGGGGGAACTAAAGGGGGGATGTTGCGGACACAAAGCCGATTCGATGGCGTTGGATGTCAGAGAGTGGACTTGTCCGAAATGTGGGACGGTTCACGACCGGGACATCAACGCCGCACAGAATCTTTTGGCGGTGGGACACACCGTTACAGCCTGTGAAGCGAGTGTAAGACTTGAAGGACATTGTTCCCAAGAGCAACTGCGAAAAACTCGGATGAGAAAGAAGCAGGAACCTAAATCGCGAGGTTTAGGAATCACCGTCCTTCCTTCGGCGGTGAGGATGTCAAAGTTACTATGGTTTCGACGCCACGTCGAAGCGTGGAGAGACGATCTGAGTCTGAGTTTTTGTTAGAGTTTTCGTTCGAGTTAAAAGAGTAATGACGAGTTCCGTATCCACCAGCGATCCCCTGTCAGAGTTGTTTGCGACGATTTGCGATCGACGCGACAATCCTCAAGAAGGTTCCTATACCTGTAAGTTGTTCGCCGGAGGCGACAACAAGATTTTGAAGAAAATCGGCGAAGAAGCCGCAGAAGTCGTCATGGCTTGTAAAGACGACGACGCCGACGAGATTGCTGGAGAAGCCGCCGATTTGATGTATCACACTCTGGTTGCTTTAGCACATCACGGCGTAGATATCAAGGATGTTTACAAAAAGTTAGAAGAACGGCGGCGGTGATGGGGTGATGGGGTGATGAGGAGTCGGTGCGTGACGCGGTAGCAATTCATTGACCCGACTGCGGCCACATTTTCCGGCCGCGTGACACACCCTTGTATGTTGGCGATGTACATTGTCGGTGCGTGACAATTTATCGGTCTCACGATTCACCCCCGATTGTTCGAGTCACGCACCCTACGAACACTGTAAAAATGGCGCACGAAACCTTAATTCAGGCGAATCTCGAAAAATTCTTGCTGGTACTGTCTGTATCGCTGAGCGTGGTTACGCTGTCGCGGACGGTGAGCTTTATGCGCCAGATTCCTTATACGTTGCTTCTCGTCATCGTGGGGGTGCTGCTGGCGTTTGAAGACGTGCGCCTGGTGAACCTCTCTCCCGAGTTGATTTTGGAGATTTTTCTACCGCCGTTGCTGTTTGAGGCGGGGTGGAACCTCCGTTGGAAGGATCTCAAACGGGATTTATTTCCGGTGACGCTGTTCGCTGTGGCGGGGGTGCTGGTGTCGGTGTTGGGAATTGGCTGGATGCTGGCGCAGTTTACGGATATTCCCCTGGCGGTGTCGTTGCTGGTGGGGGCGAGTTTGGCGGCGACCGATCCGGTTTCGGTGATTTCCCTGTTTCGGGAGTTGGGGGTGAGTCGCCGCTTGACGACGTTGATGGAAGGGGAAAGTCTGTTTAACGACGGCGTGGCGGTGGTGGCGTTTAGCCTTCTCGTCGCCGTGGCGTTGGGAACGGAGGAGTTTTCGGTTCGATCGACAATCGCCGATTTTGCGGTGTTCGTCGGCGTTGGTGTGGGGATGGGAAGTGCGATCGGTTTCGGAATTTCCTATCTGACGCAGCGGTTCGATCTTCCTCTGGTGGAACAATCGCTGACTCTGGTGGCGGCTTACGGAACTTACGTGATTACGGAGAATCTCGGCGGTTCTGGGGTGATTGGCGTGGTGACGACGGGGGTAATTCTGGGGAATTTCGGATCGCGCATCGGGATGAATCCGAGAACGCGGCTGTTGGTGAGCGAGTTTTGGGAGTTTATCGCCTTTTTTGTTAATTCGATCGTGTTTCTGTTGATCGGCGATCGCGTCCAGTTCGAGAGTTTACAAGAGAACCTGGTTCCGATGGGAATTGCGATCGCCGCCGTGTTGCTGACGCGGGGAATTTCGATTTTCGGGTTGGGAAGTTTGAGTAACACGCTGGTGGACTCGAAAATTAGCGTCAAAGAACTCACGGTGTTATGGTGGGGCGGTTTGCGCGGTTCGGTGTCCATCGCCCTGGCGTTGAGCGTTCCGGCGATGTTATCTCAACGGGAAGATATCATCGGGATTGTTTTCGGCGTGGTGTTGTTCACGCTGCTGGTGCAAGGGTTGACGACGAAATCCCTGTTGCAGAATCTGGGGTTACTCGACGAACAGTCTCGTCGCGAGGAGTTCGTCGAAGCGATGGCGCGTCGTTCGGCGCTGGAACGGGTGTTGAACTATCTCGAAAATCACGATCGACGTCCGGAAATCGACGAAGAGTTTTATCAATACCAGTTTGCCTTGGTGCGCGGCGAACTGCAAAAACTGCAAAGTCAGATCGAGGGACTGCAAAAAGAAGATCCCGACTTGCAGGATTACGCCAACGAAATTGTCAAGTCCAAACTTTTAGCCATCGAAGCCGATACTTACGCCGAATTCGTGCGATCGGGACAGTTAAACAAAGAACTCGCGCCGTTTTTACAGGAAATCATTCAAGAATCGTGACCCCCATGCTGGGGAACTTTCCCGACGGGCAATGTTACGATCGAAGATGAGTGAACCGTTGAGGATCGATCGTAGATAGTTCGCAACGCTCGACAACAACGCTCGACTCGATCGCTTGGGACGGAGGGCATCGATTTTGGACGAACTGAGAATCGCGCTGGAGTTGGCTACAGACGAGGAACTCGAGGGGTTGACGCAACTTCTCTTCCGTCCTCGCTTCAATCCCTTAGATTACATCAACCGCACCGATCCCATCGAGGTACAAAGTCGCCGCCGCGAAGACTGGATTTCCGCCCTGGAAACCCGGTTTCGCTTTCTCGCCGCCGATGGCTTAACGGTGTTGCGCGGACAAAGCGATCGCGTTTCCTACCGCGATGTACTGATTCAAATCTGTCGTTACCTGCGGATTCCCTACAACAAAGACCTCTCCACAACAGATATAGAAGCCGAAATCTTTTTAAATTTAATGGGGCGCACCTGGAAACAGCTTCCCGCCTCGGAACAGAAAGCCTTGATGGTGCGGGTTCAGAAGTCTCTGGCGAAGTCCGAACTTCCAGAACCTCTCCCGGTTCACATCCAAAGCGATCCTGTGGGGTGGTTAGTCAAAGGCGGAAGTGCGCTGGCGGTGAGTTCGGTATTGCGTCCGATCTTGTTGAACCAGTTGGCGCGTCAGTTCGCTATCGAGTTCGCTAAATACCAAATGGCGAAAGAAGCCCTTCGAGGTACTACCGTGGCGGCGTCGAAGTTTAAAAGTTACGTGGCGTTGCAGATGGCGCGTCGCGGAATGGCTTCAGCAACGGCGCGATATACCATGACGCGGACAGTGTTTGCGTTTGTGGGGCCGGCGTTGTGGGCTTGGTTTTTCGCCGATATCGGTTGGCGATCGATCTCTACCAACTACGCCCGCATTATCCCCACCGTCTTCGCCCTCGCGCAAATCCGCCTCACGCGAGGCGAGGCGTGGGTGATGGGATGATGAGATGATGGGGTGATGAGATGATGGGGGGATGGGGTGATTTCTCGGTCTGAGGATTCACACCCGATTTTTCAAGTCACACACCCTAACCCTATAAAAAAACCTCACGGTGTCGCGCGAGGTTTCGAGAAAATTGGAGAAAATTCAATCTTTCTGTTGGGCGGAACGCCATGCTTGGCGAAGTCGTCCGAAGTTGGTTTGAAACTCTTGGATTCCCAACTTCGTCCCTTCGTCGTCTTCGTCCCAAGAGGCGGAGAGAACGCCGTAACTGACGCCGAGAACGCCCAAGCCGAAACAGCCCATACTCACCAGTAACACCGCGACGTTGGGAAGTGGAAACCACTCGCGCGAGACGACAAAGTAACTCCCCACTAAGCTCAAAATTCCCAAAAGCGTCGGGGTTCCGCTAAACAAACCCACTCGCGCCAGCATTCGCCGTCCTACGGCCTCCGGAATTGCCGTTTGTTGGCGGGAGGCTCGGGAGCCAGTCGCAGAAGACGCCGGTTGGGAAGGCGTCGCCGACTGCGATCGCGCGGGTTCGGACTGAGTGGCTCGCGAGGGTTGAGGTGGCGAGTCCCGTTCGGGTTGAGGGGCGTTTTTTTTGGCTTTCGCTTTGCGCTTTTTTCCCGGCTCGAAGGGAAGGCGATTGCGTTGGGGGTCGGAAGCCATAAACTTAATGGGGGATTAACCGCGAATGCCGAGACGGCCGATCAGGTTGCGATAGTGCTGTTCGTCTTTTTTGCGAATGTATCCGAGCAGGCTTTTGCGCCGCCCGATCATTTTCATCAATCCTCTTTGAGAGGAAAAGTCTTTTTTGTTGCTGCGCAGGTGTTGGCTCAGACGGTTGATGCGTTCCGTCAGCATGGCCACTTGCACTTCTGCCGATCCGGTGTCGGTTTCGTGCTGTTGGTAGTTCGCCAAGATCTCTTGTTTGTTTTCTTGGGTGAGGGACATAATCGGCTTATCGACTTTAACTGTTGCAAATGCCCATCATATCACAAAACCACGGGCGCTCGAAATCGTCGCTCGGGAAATCTTCACCGTTGTTCGCGCTTTTCTCGTTCTTGGCGTCGTCGATCGCGCCATTCGGCAAAGGTTAAATAGGCGATGCCTCCGGTGACGACGACCAGCAAGGCTACGGCGGTGACGGACAGTACGCTAAAAACGGTCTCTTGCATCGTTTCTTTGTTAAAGCTCGGTGTTAAAGCGGCGTGTTATCGGGTTGAGGGCGATCGATCTCCCGAGTTTCAACCCCGATATTTAAGACTTTATTATGCCGGATCGGTCGATCGATCGGCTAGAGAACTGAGAAACCGTCGGCGATCGCGGCCAGATCGCGGGTTTCCTTTTCGGGGTAGGATCGAAATAATTTCCAATTTCTGTCGTTATTTCTACAAATTTATGAATCGATTGTTATCGCGCCTGTTCGCGCTCTTGCTGGTGGTCGTTGTGGGACTGGTGGGATGTTCTCCCGGTGCGAACCTGTCGGGGAACTACCGAGACGATACTCTGGCGCTCGTCAACAGTCTGAGAACGGCCATCGAACTGCCCGAGGGAACGCCGGAAAAAATGACCGCGCAAGCGGAAGCTCGCCAAAATATCGACGATTTCTTCTCGCTCTATCGTCGGGATTCTTCTGTGTCGAGCTTGCCCTCTTTTACGACGATGCGAACGGCGCTTGATGCGTTAGCCGGACATTACCGCTCTTACGGAAACCGTCCGCTGTCTCCCAAACTGAAAAAACGGTTAGAGCAGGAATTCCGTCAAGTGGAAGCGGCTTTGAAACGGGGCGCTTAGGCTTTACAGGTCGATCGCCTTTTTCCGAAATCCCGTTAAAAGAACGGAATTGTCTTCAAAGCCGGGTTTCTGCGTATTTCCGAAATCCCGTGGAAAAATGCTTTAAAAATTCGCCCCGTCGAGGTGTTCTCGGAAATGCCTCGACGGGGTTTCGAGGGTTTGGGGAACCCGGCTCACTCGAAATCCTTCTAGGGAGAAAAGGCGCTATAACGGAACTAGGTCAGTGGGGAATGCGGATTCGCGCGGCGATCGCTGGAAATGGAAGAAGTATTAGTCGTCTCGCTGGATTAGATCGTTTCAGATGTTTGCGTTGCTCGCTACCGTTACTGATATCGGACGCCGTGTGTCTCAAAGTATTCTCGTCGCCCTCGCCAGCACGTCCCTCTCAAGTAGTTCCCCGGTTATCGCCCAGGCTGACCCGGCACAACCCTGTCGCTTACCGCCCCAAGCGGTGGTGGAAAAGGAAACCCTCCGTCAAGCGGCGTTAGATGGGGATTCTGACGCTCAAGCTAGATATCAAATTTTGGTGTCGCGACACCGCAGCGCCCTGCAACAATGCCGACAGCAGTTCTGGCCGAAACGACAAGCTCTGTGGCTGCGATTGTACCCTTGCGACGCGGAACCGGGACAGTTAGACCAGGTGTTCGATCGAATCGTCAATCGCGGCTATAACGAGGTGTACATCGAAACTTTCTACGACGGTCAAGTATTGCTTCCAGTAGACGACAACCCCACCCCCTGGCAGTCGGTGACGCACTCTTCGGATTACGAGGACGCGGACTTGCTGGCCGAAGCGGTCGAAAAAGGTAGAGAGCGGGGACTCAAGGTGTATGCGTGGCTGTTTACGATGAATTTCGGCTACGCTTACGGACAGCGCAGCGATCGCGCCGACGCTCTAGCCCGTAACGGCGATAACGTCACCACCCTCAACCACCGACGGGCGGACGATTCCACCAATAACAGCCTGCTCCACAGCTACGCCTCACAAGCCTTTATCGACCCCTACAGCCCTCAAGCCAGACGGGACTACCAATGGTTGGTTTACTCGGTCTTGCAGCGCCAGCCAGACGGCGTTCTGTTCGATTACGTGCGCTATCCTCGCTTGCCGGGGTCGGAGTCGGTGGCGACGAAAGTGCGGGATTTGTGGATTTACGGCGAAGCTTCGCGATCGGCGTTGATGCAACAGGCCCTCAACGACAAAGCCCGAGAACTCCTCGAACGCTATCTCGATCGCGGCTATATTACCGATAATGATGTACGAACCGTTAACGATCGATTCCCCAACCAAGGAGAGCCTCGCTGGCAAGCGGTTCGATCGAATCGCGGTTCGGTGCAAACGCGCCTGTGGCATCTCAGCGTCGCCCACGCCGTCCAAGGCATTCTCGATTTTCTCGATTTAGCCGTCGAACCCGTTCGCATCCAAGACTTACCCGCCGGGGCGGTGTTTTTCCCCGAAGGGAACGAACCCATCGGCGAAGGCTTCGATTCGCGCTTGCAACCCTGGGATCGCTTTCCCGAGTCCATGGAATGGCATCCTATGCTTTACGGCCTGTGCGGCGACGCCAGTTGTATCGTGGAACAGTTGCAGCGGGTGGAAGCTTTCGCCTCTGACGAAACGACGATCGTTCCGGCGTTGGCGGGAGTGTGGGGAGAACCGACACAAAATCGCCCTTCGTTGGAAGCGCAAATGTACGCGATAAAACAGGCCGTGCCAGATATCGATGCGGTGAGCCATTTCGCCTACTCTTGGCAGTTTCCCGAATCCGATCGACAGCGGAAGTTTTGCCAAAAGGATTAGAACAAAAGATGGCGATCGAACCCCTCTTCAAAGGTCGTTGGATATTCTATGCAGAAAACTTTTCGAGATTGAGCATTGACAAAGTATATCAAATATGATAAACGAGTCCAGATCTCCGGCATCTGGGAATGCCGGGGATCTCCGGCAGCGATTTAGCGATCTGAGATTTTGGGTTCAACCCTTTAAGACGGCGACATCTTTTCTAAGAAGGGTTTCAGGACTTTTCTGCACCACTAAGGTCTGAGATCTCAAGGGAGTCTCGAACGAGCGTAAAGATTCGATCGCGGAGCGTAAAGATTGTGCGATCGCGGCAGCATCTTAAGCAGAACTTAACGTCAGCCTCGATGTTTTTTGGGATGGTAGAAAAGAGTCGAAACGACTGTTCCCCCAGGAGAGGCTCGAACCGAGGTGTTGCGATCGTCAAGACCAACCGCAAGACCAACCGCAAGACCAAAAGCTCGTGTCCTCTGTCTCTCCCTGGCGAAACTCGACGACCTTGCCCGCTCCAGCGAGGGCTGACGAAATCCCATGAACTGGCTAGTCTCGCCCCCAGACGAGTCGTCCGATCGCTTTGACACGAGAACGCTTGCCGTTGCCGTTTGGCGAGAGCGATTTTGGCAAACTCTATTAGCCCTGGCGACTCTCGTTCCCGTAGGCGTTCTCGTGGCGACGGTCTCGATTTTCATCCACGAATCGGCCCTGTTTTTCCGAGAAGTTCCCCTGTGGAATTTCTTAACCGATACCCAATGGACGCCGCAGTTTGCCAGTCGCAAATTCGGCATCGCCGTCATTGCCAGCGGAACCCTACTCGTCACGGCGATCGCCATGACAGTAGCGGTTCCCCTAGGACTCCTGGCTGCCATCTATCTCAGCGAATACGCGCCCGATGCGGTGCGCCAGTCGGTCAAACCAGTTCTCGAAAGTCTCGCCGCCGTTCCCACCATCGTCTACGGCTATTTTGCGCTGTTTTTCCTCACGCCGACCCTTCACCTTGGCATTGAAAATTTGAGCGGATTTAACGCCCTCAGTGCGGGCATCGCCACGGGAATCTTAATTACGCCGACGATTTCCTCGATTAGCGAAGACGCCATCCGCAGCGTTCCCGACGCCCTGCGGGAAGGGGGCTACGTGCTGGGGTTGACGAGGTGGGAAACAGTCGTCAAAATCCTGCTTCCGGTGGCGTTTCCCGGGATCGTGGCGGCTGTGACCCTGGCCGCGTCGCGAGCCTTCAGCGAAACCACCATCGCCGCCGTCGCCGCCGGACAGATTCCCCGCTTGACCTTCAATCCTCTAGTGCCGATCGAAACTATGACCGCCTACGTCCTCCAAGTCAGTCTCGGAGACGTTCCCACCCAATCGCTGGTGTTTCACGCCATTTTTACGGTGGGGTTGGTGTTGTTTTTAGTGACTCTGTCGATGAACGCTTGGGGACAGTGGCTCGTCAGTTATTACGGCCGCAAAATGGCGGGATGGGAAATTCCCACCGCTGACGATCGCATTTCGACACCGGAGGCGATCGCAGACCGGGGACAATCAGAACGTTTGCCGGCCGCAGACTTCCCGGCAGACTTCGAGACCCGAGACGAGGCGGATTTTCGCATGTCCTTCGGCCGTCGCAGTGCGATCGATCGCCTGTTTGCGGGGTTGGGCTGGCTGGCGTCGCTGCTGGGATTTGTCGTATTCGGGTTGTTGGCGTTTCAGCTACGGGTGGGGCTGTCCCGTTTGGACTGGGAATTCATGACCAGTTTCCCCTCCCGCAACGCGGAAAGTTCGGGAATTTACGCGGCGTTGGCGGGGACCCTGTGGTTGATGGTTCTGACGGCGGCGTTGGCGTTTCCCCTAGGGGTGGGGGCGGCGATTTATTTAGAGGAGTATTTGCCGCGAAACGCCTTCCGTCGCGGTTTGGATACGGTGTTGGCCAATTTGGCGGCGGTGCCGTCGATTTTGTACGGCTTGCTGGGGTTGGCGGTGTTCGCCCGGTCTTGGCAGGAGGTGACGGGGGGACGCAGTTTGATTTCAGCGGCCTTGGTGCTGGCGGTTATCCTCTTACCACTGTTGACCATCGCGACGCGGGCAGCGTTGCGGGGGGTGTCGCAGCAGCAGCGTTACGCGGCGTTTGCGGTGGGGATGACGCGCTGGCAGACGGTGCGATACGTGGTGCTTCCGGCGGCGTTGCCGGGGATTTTGACGGGGATTTTACTGTCTTTGTCTCGAGCCATCGGGGAAACGGTGCCGTTAATTGCGATCGGGGCGGTGGCCTATGTGTCTTTCGTTCCGGGGCTGTCTTGGGAAGGGTTGCAGGGGAGTTTTACGACGCTGACGACTCAGATTTTTTATTGGTTGTCGCGGCCGCAAGCGCAGTTTCAGGAAGTGGCGGCGGCCGCGATTTTGGTTTTGGGCGGCATCATTTTGACGGCGAACGCCATCGCCTCGCTGTTGCGGGAGCGATCGCGCCGTCGCTGAGGATCTTTGGCTGAGGAATCTTAAAGAACTGTTGGAGAGTTTGCAGGATTATGGATATGACAGGAGAGACGACATTGCCCACGACGGGAAATCCATCCCGTTCGGCGTTGGGGGAGGGACTCGATCCCCTGTTGCGGGTGGAAAATCTGTCGGTGTTTTATCGCGGGGTTCCCGCTCTACAAGAGGTGAATTTGACGGTGTACCGCCATCAGGTGACGGGGGCGATCGGACCGTCGGGATGCGGGAAAAGTACGTTTTTGCGCTGTTTGAACCGACTCAACGAGGAAATTGACGGGACGACGGTGACGGGGCGCGTGTGGCTCGGCGATCGCGACCTCTCGAAACTGCATCCGGTGGAAGTGCGGCGACGCATCGGGATGGTGTTTCAACGGCCTAATCCCTTTCCGATGTCGATTTACGATAACGTGGCGGTTCCGCTACGGGCTAACGGCTATCGCGGCGATTTGGACGAACGAGTGGAAGCGTCGTTGCAACAGGTGGGACTCTGGGAGGAGGTGAAAGGGGATTTGAAGAAAAATGCTTGGGAACTTTCCGGCGGACAGCAACAGCGGTTGTGTATTGCTCGGGCGATCGCCCTCGATCCCGAGGTGATTTTGATGGACGAACCCTGTGCCTCTCTCGATCCTATTTCGTCGAATCATATCGACGATTTACTCTGTCAGATGAAGCAACGTTACACCATTGTTATCGTCACCCATAATTTGAAGCAAGCGGCGCGGGTGACGGATTGGATCGCGTTTTTTAATGTGGAACATTATCTGCCCGAGACCAGCGATCGCCCGCGACGCCGTTGGTTTCCCGGGTCGCGGCCGGCTGTTCCGGTGGTGGCGACGCAGCGGGTGGGGACGTTGGTGGAATACGCCCCCACTTTGGAGATGTTTACGCGACCTCACCATCAAAGCGCCCGGGATTATTTGTCGGCCGGGTCGAATCGTCGCTGAGGTGGCTCTTTCTTTGGCTTCGGCAGTTGCTCCCTTGTCGGCCGAAACACCCGGTTTTTCCTGCCTCCCTTCGGGCTGATAGAACAGAGTATTGGGGTTTACTGGGTTTCTCGTTGGAGTGGATTTTTACCAATTTGAGATGCGCCACAGTTTTTCGGGTTCGGTTGTCTCAATTTTGCGGTTTTTATACATATTTTCTGCAAAATATCAAGCTTTTTCTGTCGATCGAACCGCAATAAATGACGTGAAACCTTTCCCTCCCTCGAGGGGCTTTTCGGTGCGTCGAGGGGATGCCATCGCTGTCGTTGAAGTCTGACCTCCCTTCGATTTTTTCGAGAAAGATTAATAGTTTCTTAAAATATATAACAAAAAAAATTGATAGAGTCACCTTGGGTAAAAGGGGCGAGAGCGAGCGATCGACAAATAAAAAACCGAGATATTCTGTATTCTCTACAATTGACAAAAAGGCGATCGCTAACGGGTCATCGCTCGATCGAAACCGTTTTCCGCCTCTGAATTCAGGAAAACTCTGACCGAGACCCATTTTTTCAAGGGTGCGATCGGCGTCTCAGAAGAATTTTCTCTCATTTCTTAACCCAAGCTTAACGTACATTTAACTTTGACAATCGACAAAAATTAGAATATTGGTTATGTGCCGAGTTACCGCATCACAGGTGCGCGATTCGCATTCCTTCGCTCCGAGCATTCATACTTCTAAATCGAGACCGACACACTTAGAACTGAAAGAGACTCTATGATGGCTTTCAACTTCAACCTCAAACCCAAATCTCTGTCGTTATTAGTCGGAGTACTCGCTGTGACCCTCGCCGCCTGTAGTGGTGGCGGCACCGACACCACAGGCGACACCGCAGCCACCGAGGAAGGTTCCGGTCTCAGCGGAGACGTTCTCGTAGACGGTTCGAGTACCGTATTCCCCATCTCCGAAGCCATGGCGGAAGAGTTCATGAACGAAAACCCCGACGTGCGCGTGACGGTGGGCGTCTCCGGTTCCGGCGGCGGCTTCAAAAAATTCTGCGCGGGCGAAACCGACATCTCCAACGCCTCTCGTCCGATTAAAGAATCGGAAATGGAGCTTTGCGAAGAAGCTGGTATCGAATACGTCGAGCTTCCCGTAGCCTTCGACGGCATTTCCGTGGTAGTTCACCCCGACAACGACTGGGTCGAATGCTTGACCCCCGAAGAACTCGGCCAAATGTGGGAACCCGACGCCGAAGGCAGCATCACCAACTGGAACCAAATCCGCGATACCTTCCCTGACAAACCGTTGAACCTGTACGGACCGGGAACCGATTCGGGAACCTACGACTACTTCACCGATGCCACCGTGGGTGAAGAAGGAGAAAGCCGAGGCGACTACACCGCCAGCGAAGACGACAACGTGATCGTTCAAGGGGTCTCCACCGACGACGGCGGTTTGGGCTTCTTTGGCTTCGCCTACTACGAAGAAAACAAAGACTCCCTGAAAGTGGTTCCCGTTGAAAACTCCAACGGGGAATGTATTGTTCCGAGCGAAGAAGCGATCGCAGACGGAACCTACAATCCTCTGTCTCGTCCGATTTTCTTCTACGTCAAGACCGACTCCCTGGAAAACAAACCGGCCGTCAAAGCCTTTGCCGAGTACCACCTCGCCCAAGCCAACCAGAGCTTAATTTCCGAGGTGGGCTACGTTCCCTTAAAAGACGAACTGTTGACCAAAGCTGGCGAACGCCTCGAAAACAAAGTCACCGGAAGTATGTTTGAAGGCGGTTCTTCTCTAGGGGTGAAGCTGTCTGACAAGCTGTAGACTGGCGAGGAATTCTCCTCTCTCTGGGAAAAGGGGAGTCTCTCAAGCCAGTTTTGTCTCAGAAACTCGGTAGAGATCCCCTCTCCTCCTTCGACATCTGTAGATGTCTGTAGGGGAATCTTTTCCCCTACAATCGATAAGCCGTTCCTTACCCGTTTCAGTTTTGTCATGACGGTTGATTTACCTTCTACGAATACCGATCTCTGGCAGCCGAACCGAACCCTGAACCGTCGCATCGAAATGGCGGTGAAGATTATCTTCGGGGCGTTCGCGTTTTTGTCGGTGGCCACGACGATCGGGATTGTTTTTACCCTCATCTTCGAGACCTTTGAATTTTTCCTCGACGATTTCTTTCGCGAAAAACTATCCGAACAACTCGGGGGTCAATCCCTTGAAGGACTCGGAGGAGATATTCAAACCTTTCTATACTCGTTGAAACACTTTCTCACGGATACCAAATGGACGCCGCTGTTTAGCAGCGCCCAATTTGGGATTTTCGTGTTGATTAGTGCCACGGTCATGACCTCGGGAATTGCGGTCATCGTGGCGTTGCCGTTGGGGTTGCTCTCGGCAATTTGTTTGAGCGAATACGCCACGCCCCGAACCCGTAGCATTCTCAAGCCGATTCTGGAAATTCTGGCAGGGGTGCCGACGGTGGTGTACGGGTATTTTGCCCTGTTGTTCGTGACGCCGCTGTTACAGACCTTTCTGCCGGACTTGCAAGGGTTTAACGCCCTCAGTGCCGGAATCGTCCTGGGGATTATGATTACGCCGATGGTGGCCTCCTTAAGCGAAGACGCCATTTTCGCGGTGCCTCGCAGCTTGCGAGATGGGGCTTACGCCCTAGGCGCCACCAAACGAGAAACCATTGTTTCCGTGGTGTTGCCCGCTGCGTTGTCGGGGATCGTGTCGTCGTTGATTTTGGCGATTTCGCGGGCAATCGGGGAAACGATGATCGTGACCCTGGCAGCCGGACAAAACCCCCGCATGGGCTTCAATCCCTTCGTTCCGGTGATGACGATGACGGCGTTCATCGTGCAGGTGAGTTTGGGGGATACTCCGGCGGGATCGCTGGCGTACAAGACGATTTACGCCGTGGGGATGACCCTGTTCCTGATTACCCTGGTGCTGAATATCTTTAGTTTTTGGTTCGTTCGACGCTTCCGAGAGAAATACGAATAATTACGAATAATGACGACACGAGATCCGCAACTCCTCGAACAAAATACGACTCCGGACCCGGAGCGTTTTTCTTCTAACCTCCAGAAGCGATACAACATTGACAAAATTTTTGCGGTGGCCGTTTGGACTGCGATCGCGATCGCGATCGTGGTTTTGGCTGCCCTGTTAGTCGATGTGTTAGTCGATGGCTTGCCGACGTTGGATTGGGGCTTTTTAAGTAACTTTCCCTCCCGCAAACCGGAACGCGCCGGGATGAAATCTGCCATTTTCGGCACTCTTTGGATGATGGTGACGGTGGCGGTGGTGTCGTTCCCCATCGGCGTCGGGGCGGGAATTTTCCTTGAAGAGTTCGCCACTGATACTTGGTTCGCGCGGCTGATCGAAATTAACATCAACAACTTGGCGGGGGTTCCCTCGATTATTTACGGGTTGTTGGGGTTGATGGTGTTCGTGCGGTTTATGGAACCGATTACAGGCGGACGAAGTTTGCTGTCTGGGGCGTTGACCCTGGCTTTGTTGATTTTGCCCGTGATTATTGTAGCGACGCGGGAAGCGTTGCGGGCGGTGCCGGATAGTTTGCGCCTTGCGGGGTTCGCCCTAGGTGCGACGCGCTGGCAGGTGGTGCGAGAGCATGTTTTTCCTTTGGCGTTACCGGGGATTTTGACGGGGACGATTTTGGCTTTGTCTCGGGCTATTGGAGAGACGGCGCCGTTGATTACCATCGGGGCGCTGACGTTTATTTCGTTTTTGCCGGAAAACCTGCAAAGTCCGTTTACGGTGATGCCGATTCAGGTTTACAACTGGGTGTCTCGACCGCAAATGGAATTCCACGACCTCGCTGCGTCGGGAATTATCGTGTTGATGGTTTCGCTGCTGGCGATGAACGCTTTCGCGGTGTTCTTGCGGAATAAGTTCCAACGTCGTTTTTAGTCTGGTGCTGTTGAATTTTAGGGTTGTTTCGTTCGGTTCTGGTTCGTCACAGTGTCAAGCGAAAAAGGCGATAAAAAGACGCTTGTGATGAGTTGTAAGAGAACGGTTTGACTCAACTGTGGCAAGGCACTTTCTCAGATTCGATCGAGATCGGTTCTGTTATACTCCTAAGTATCGATATGGTTTCTCAATCTTCTAACAACGTGACCCAAGCTTCTTCCGAACTCGCGCTGCAAACAGAAAATCTCAAGGTTTTCTACGGATCGAATTTAGCAGTGCGAGACGTCACCCTCGATATTCCCAAAAATCGAGTGGTGGCGTTTATCGGCCCGTCGGGATGCGGTAAAAGTACCGTTTTACGCTGCTTCAACCGCATGAACGATTTGATTCCAAGCGCCCGGGTCGAAGGGACAATTACCTTCCACGGGACAAATTTGTACGCGTCTTCTGTCGATCCGGTTCGCCTGCGCCGTCGCATCGGAATGGTGTTTCAAAAACCCAACCCGTTTCCGAAGTCGATTTATGAAAATATCGCCTTTGGAGCGCGGATTAACGGCTATACCGGAGATATGGACGAACTCGTCGAACAGTCGTTGCGGAAAGCGGCGATTTGGGACGAGGTGAAAGACAAGCTGCAAGAGAGCGGTTTGGCGCTTTCCGGGGGGCAGCAACAGCGGTTGTGTATTGCCCGGGCTATTGCCATCGCGCCGGAAATTATTCTGATGGACGAACCCTGTTCGGCGCTCGACCCGATTTCGACGTTGCGCGTCGAGGAGTTGATTCACGAACTCAAGCAGCAGTACACCATCGTCATCGTCACCCACAATATGCAGCAGGCGTCTCGGGTGTCGGATCTTACGGCATTCTACAACGCTGAGGCTACGGATACCGGAAATAAAGTCGGGTATTTGGTGGAGTATGACGAAACGACGACGATTTTCCATAATCCGTCTCAGAAGGAAACTCAGGATTACGTCAGCGGTCGCTTCGGTTAAGGTGGCGACGGCTATCACCGTCGAGATCGATGGAAAATACGTTTGCCCCGAGGCTGGGTAGCTCGTCCCGTCGATTCAATTTTCGAGATGGGACATCCGAACTGGCTTTTTCGGTTGGGGATTGGGGAATTCAGGTGTTAGTGGCGGTTCGCGATGCTTCTGCGCGATCGCGCATCGCTCGAACGTTGGCTGATGAAGGTTTTCAGGCTATTGAAGATGCGGAGGGACAGTTGGTTTCGACGCTTCTCGATCGCAGTATGCCCCATCCCCGCTCTTTTCCGTTCCATTTGGTGATTTTGGAATCTCACCTGTCCCAGCGAAATGGGTTGGAACTCTGTCAACTGCTGCGAACGCAGGGGGTGTTCGTTCCGGTGTTGGTTCTACAGGAAACAGACCGTCAGGTCGATCGCATTCTCGGTTTAGAACGGGGTGCGGACGTCTGTTTGAGTAAGCCCTTCGACTGTGGCGAACTGGTGGCCTTGTGTCGCAGTTTGTTGCGGCGGTTCTTGGGCTGTTGGTCGCAGTTTTCTGTGTTGCAATTTGAAGAGTTGAAGTTCGATGTCTGGGAACATCGGGTTTGGTTGCGCGATCGAGAAATTCACTTGTCCCCCCAAGAGTTTCGCCTGTTGGGGCTGTTTATGAAGCATCCAGGACGCACTTGGACGCGGGAGGAACTGCTCGATTGCGTCTGGAAGCGGAGCGTACCGCGAAGTACGAAAACTGTTGACGTTCATGTTAGCCAACTTCGCAAGAAAATCGAACCCGATCCCAAGCATACTCACTATATTTTGACGGTTCCGGGGCGAGGCTATCAGTTTGGTTAATCGATCGCGCGAACTTCAAATACCGAACGAACTCCCAACTTTTATTTTGACGTTCGAGAGTCTTTCTTTTGTGTGTGAGTTTAGCCTGTTTCAATTGAAAAAAATATTAAAATCAGTTGAGGCTGGGTCTGTTCTCGTACAGGATTGACTAAAAACACTACTAAAATCAGGTAAAATGCTGTCCACCAAACGACGTAATTTTTTTAAAGGTTCGGCTTGGGCGATTTCTTTGAGCGTCCTCTTTTTCGGTGTGGGATGTCAGCGTCCCCCGGAAGAGGCGGCCAACGGAGCTGTTTCAGCACAAGGGTCTACCGGTACGGCGATCGTCGTTGACGGTTCGAGTACCGTTTATCCGATTACCAACGAAATCGCTCAGGAATACCAACTTCTCGACAATCGCAAACCTCAAATCGATGTCGCCGTCTCGGGAACGGGGGGCGGGTTCCGCCGCTTCTGTGCGGGGGAAACGGATATCAACAACGCTTCCCGTCCGATTTCTAAGTCGGAAATGGAAACTTGTAAAACTGCTGGAGTTCGTTATATTGAGCTTCCGGTGGCTTACGACGCGATCGCGGTGGTGGTAAACCCGGAGAACGACTGGGCTGAGGACATCACTCTTGAGGAACTGGCCACCATCTGGGGACGGGAGGCTGAGGGACAGGTGACGAGTTGGAATCAGGTGCGATCGACCTGGCCTGACAATCCTCTCAATCTCTACGGTCCCGGGGAAGATTCGGGAACCTTCGACTATTTCACGGAAGCGGTGACGGGAGACGCGGGAAACAGCCGCACGGACTACACCGCCAGTGAAGACGATACGCTGTTAGTGCGGGGGGTCAGTCGCGATGAAAACGGCCTCGGTTATTTCGGCTATTCCTATTACGAGGAAAATACGGCGCAGTTGACGGCTTTAGCGGTTAACGGGGTGTTACCGTCGCGGGAAACCACGGTTAGCGGGGAATATCAGCCGTTTGCGCGTCCGCTGTTTATTTACGTCAACGCCGACGCCCTCGATCGCAAGCCGGAACTTCGATCTTTTGTGGAGTATTATTTAACTCACGGACGCCAGTTTGTGAAGGTGGTGGGATACGTGGCGCTTCCGGACGAGATTTATAATATTGCTTACGAGCATTTGGAAGATCGTAAGGTGGGAACGGTCTTCGGCGGTGAGGCGCAGTTGAAGCTCACGATTGAGGAGCTTTTGCAGAAAGAGGCGGAGTTTTAGCTTTATATTTTTGATGGGTTTGTTGTCAATTTTGGTACGATCGAGCGGCAAATCCTAACCCCTTTCTCGCGCAAGGAAGGGGTTTTATTGCGATTTCTCAGTTAGAGGCGGGAAATGCTGTCAACTAACTGTTGTCTCAATCGAGATCGATCGTCGGTGTCAAAATGTTAAGATTTGGCTCGATTTTGAAATGCCATCTATTCTATTATTATACAGCAAATTTCCTTTAAAATAAGTAAAGCCATGCAGTTTCTTCGCAAAATTTTTGAAAAGCCGAAGGCCATCTCGACTGCGTTTTACGGATCGGTATTGGTCGGTTTTGTCACGATCGCTATTTACTATCCGCTGCTTCCCGAGCGCATGGCTTCTCATTTTCGCTTTGATGGAACCCCTGATGCTTGGAGTTCTAAGACAGTTTTCGCTCTCATAAATCTTGCTCTACTGGCGTTTGTTGCATTTATTTTTTGGGGTCTAGATCGACTGATTCAAACGATTCCTGTTTCCTCGATAAAGCTTCCGAATAAAGAGTATTGGCTCGAGCCATCTCGTCGCGATCGCACGATATTAAAGGTTATTGCTTTAAATTATTTGATTGGAATTGCCACTAATGTTTTGCTGATTTATATTGAGATTTCTACCTTCAACGCTCATCTCTCTTCGGGAACGCCTCGACTGGGTTTTGAAATTTGGATGGCCATCGCACTCTACGTCTTGGTAACGGTTTTACTATCGCTTTCTCCGATATTTATCTTTAAACGAGGGTAAAAAACGAGGGTAAAGATTTAGACCAGACACAGGAAATATCCAGATAATTTGTGGAAGAAGTTAACCGCTTGATTTTGAATCCATGTTTTTTGAAAAACAAAAAGGATTCCCGTGTCAATGTTGTTATGGGAATCCTTTTTGTCGATCGTTATTGTTTTTCCTCGAAGTCGAGGGCGGCGGAATTCATGCAATAGCGGAGTCCCGTCGGGTTAGGTCCGTCGTTGAAAACGTGACCTAAATGGGCGTCGCAGTTGGCGCAAACGACTTCGGTTCGCGTCATGAAGAAGCTGCGATCTTCTTTTTCTTCGACGTTTTCGTTGTCAATGGGGGCGTAAAAGCTCGGCCAACCCGTCCCCGATTCGTATTTGGTTTCAGAGGAAAAGAGGGGGGTTCCGCAGCAGACACATTTGTAAATCCCCGGACGTTTGTTGTCGTGATATTCCCCGGTAAACGCCCGTTCTGTGCCTTTTTGTCGCGTGACTTTATATTGCTCTGGGGTGAGCTGTTCTTTCCATTCTTTGTCGCTTTTTTGAATTTTGTTTCCCATGAGTCGTTGAAAGTCTCAACCGCGTGTTAATATATTTCAATAATTAGGTTAACACAGGCTTTTATATCTTTCCATTTTCTATGTCTGAGACTTCAGATCTAACCTTAGACGAGGCGCAAAAGCTGTTGAAACAAGTGGGTTTGCGCCCGGATTTCCCGGTCGATCGATCCCAGTTGCGTCAAGCCTTGTTCGCGGTGCGCCCCCACTGCGACTATCAAATTTTCGGGGTGTGCGCGGAGACGGCGGAGGCGGCGATTTCTGCACTCCATCGCTACGTGGAGGCGTTGGGGTTCGATCGACCTCCGACGTTGGACCCCATCGAAGGGTCGGTTTACGTGAAATATAACCCCTATTCGGGACTATGTTACATCGACAGCTATCTCGGAGGGGAACGGGGGGTTTTGGTGTCCTGTCAGTCCAATTACGATGATGGCGTTCGGGATACTTACGGCCATCTCCCTTTAGACTTATTTGATTGATGTTCGATCGAAACCCTTCTCGAAACCTATGAGGAACGTTGCAATTTTAGGCTGTGGTTACGTAGGACTGCGCGTCGCGGACAACTGGAAACAGCAAGGTTTGACGGTGACGGCGACGACGACGAACCGCGATCGCATTCCGGAACTGGAGGCTGTTAGCGATCGTGCGATGGTGGTTCGCGGCGACAACCGGGAGGAACTGGCGCAACTGCTGGAGGGACAAGACAGCCTTCTCGTCAGCGTCAGTACCAAACGCCGCCAAACCTACGACGAAGCCTATTTGCAAACGGCGAAAACTCTGGTTTCGGTTCTCGAGAAGGTTCCGAGACTGAAGCAGGTTCTCTATACCAGCAGTTGCAGCGTTTACGGAGATTTCGGCGGCGATTGGGTGGAGGAAACCACTCCGGTTAAGCCGGGAAATCCCAACGCGGCGGTGTTGGCGGAAACCGAACGGGTGTTGTTAGAGGTGGCGACGGCGGATCGATCGATCTGCTTGTTGCGGTTGGGGGGAATTTACGGACCGGGACGGGAAATCGCCAAAATTTACCGCCGCATGGCGGGAACGACGCAACCCGGGGACGGTTCGAGGATGAGTAATTGGGTGCATTTAGATGATATCGCGGGGGCGATCGCCTTTGCAGAACGCCAGGGTCTCAACGGGATTTACAACCTGGTGGACGACGACGTACAACCGACGCGGGAACTGGTGGATAAAGTCTGTCGCACTCATAATTTACCCCCTGTGACTTGGGATGCGTCCCAAGCGGGTCGATCGTCCTACAACGCCAAAGTCTCCAATGAAAAATTGAAACAAGCCGGGTATGCGTTGATTCACCCCAAACGGATTGTTTAGCATTGAGCCAGTTCTGTTTTCACCAAAACCCATGCCAACTGCACCCCCGACTCCCGAAGCGATCGAACGTCCGGCCACCCAGTTTTACACCTGGAAAGGCTATCGCTGCGCCTACAGCGTCCATCAAACCCCCGAGGAAACCTCCGGAACGCCGATTTTAACGATTCATCCCATCGGCGTCGGCTTGTCACGACTGTTTTGGAAGCGGTTTTGCATCGAGTGGTATCGCCAGGGAAACCGCAAACCCGTTTTTAACCCGGATTTACTCGGTTGCGGGGACAGCGAAATGCCTCGTATCGCCTATCGTCCGGAGGATTGGGCGCAACAGTTGCAATATTTCATCGAAACCGTCGTCGGCGAACCCGTGATTTTGGTAGTTCAGGGGGCGTTGTTTCCCGTGGCGATTCGTTTGGTGGAATCGGCGTCGGACTGGGTGCGAGGCTTGGTGTTGTCGGGGCCTCCGGCGTGGGGGTTAATGACGCAACCGGGAAAACCGCTACCGCAAAAACTTCGCTGGAATCTGTTTTTCGATACGCCGTTGGGGAACGGGTTTTATCGATACGCCAGACGGGAAGGTTTTTTGGAGTCGTTTTCTAAGAAGCAGCTTTTCGCCAAAGACGAGGATGTAGATGCGGCTTGGTTGGGAATGCTGTGCGAGGGGGCGCAAAATCCTGCGAGTCGCTATGCGGTGTTTGCGTTTCTGGCGGGATTCTGGCGTCAGGATTACGGCGAGGCGATTTCGCAGATGCAGCAACCGGTGTTGGCGTTGTTTGGGGATGCGGCGTCGGGAATTAGCCGCAAGGGGAAAAGGGATTCGGGAGACAAGCGGTTAAAGGATTATTTGGACAATCTCCCCAACGGACAAGGAAAGGTGATTCCGGGGCGCAATGTTTTACCTTACGAATCGACGGTGAGGTTTGTTGAGGAAACGGTGGCGTTCGTGAATCATTGTTTGTGAATTTGTTTGACGGGAAGTTCGATCGCAAATACCGTATCTCGTCCGGGTTCGGAACGACAGGTGAGTTGACCGCCGTGGGTTTCGACAACGATAAAATAGGCGGTGCTGAGTCCTAAACCCGTTCCCTGTCCGATGGGTTTGGTGGTAAAAAACGGATCGAAAATGCGATCGAGTATCTCGGGGGGGATGGTATCGCCGTTGTTGGAAATCTCGATGAGGATACGATCGACCATATCGGTCTTTTTTGAGAGAGTTGCAGACATACCAATTCTCGGGGTTTCCTTTTGGGGAGGATGGCGATCGATGGCGTCGATGGCGTTGGCTAAAATACTCATGAACGCTTGGTTGAGTAAGCTGGCGTAGCATTCCAACGGCGGTAAGTCCTCGAAGGTTTTGACCATCTCAATTTCGCCGCGTTTTTCGCTGGGCTTGAGGCGATGGTGCAATAGGGTTAAGGTACTGTCGATTCCGTCGCGAATCTTGACGAGTTTCAATTCGGATTCGTCTAATCTGGAGAAGTTTCTCAGGGATTTTACGATACTTTCTACGCGCATCGCACCCGATTTCATAGAGTCGAGGAGTTTGGGAAAATCTTCCCGCACGAAGTCGAGTTCTAAGTCTTTAAGTTGGGCGTGTAAACTCGCATTGTTTGAGGAGTTAGGTTGTTGGTAAAGCTGGATGGCGCGATCGAGTATTTCAGCGTATTCTCGGGCGTGGTGAACGTTTCCGTAGATAAAGCCGATGGGATTGTTGATTTCGTGGGCGACTCCTGCAACTAATTGGTTGAGGGAGGTCATTTTTTCGGTTTGAATGAGTTTGATTTGGGCGAGTTTGAGGCGATCGAGGGCGTCTTGCAGGGCTTCGGATTTCTGCTGGGCTTGTTGTTCGGCGAGGGTTCTGGCGTTGACTTCGTTTTGAAGGGTTTTGTTCTGTCGATCGAGAACGGTTCGGCTGCGGTTGACATAGGCAATAAATGTCATTAAAATTAGGTTGAAACCCGTGGCAATAGACAATACCAAAAAAGCGTTGCTTCGATAGTCTCCTAAATTGAAATCTTGCTCGTAAGAAACGATATAGGCTACGACGCGATCTTGTAAGTTTTTTACAGGGAAAAAGGTGGCGACGTAATCGGCGGCTTCGAGGCGCAAAGCAATAGCAAACGGAACGCCGCGATCGAGTCTGTCAGCAATAATGGGTTTGAGTTGGCGGTTTAGGCGATCGATGCGATGACAGGTGGGGGTTTGCGGTTGGCTGCGGTTTCTCATGGCTTCTGATTCGATGACGAACTCTGAATTGAGGGGACTTTCGACGTAGTTACTCAATTCGTTCGTGAAGACTTTCGATCGCACCACATCACCCCGCAGCATAAATTCAAAACAGCCGGAAAAGAGTTTCGCCATTTCGTTGCGAATCGCTTGAAATCCGATACTGGTTTCTACACTGCCAATATGCTGCTTTTTTCCAGAATCATCCTGGTAAAATAACGGAAAAACGTAGCGAAATCCGTTAAAAATTCGTCCTTCTTCAAATCCGGAGACAAAACGTTGTTGTTGGTTGGCAATTTTCACCGAATAACGAACGTCAAATAACGGATCGCCGAATTTACTCGGGCGGTGCATTCTCAGAAAACTGGTTCCGTCGGGTAAGTGAAAATGGAGTTGTCTGAGATGTTGTTCTTTAAGTTTTTCATAGGTGACGTCGAGTTTTTGAAATAACTCGGTTCTCAACGCCTCTTGCGCTTCGGGGGTAGCGGTATTCGCCTGACGGATTAAGTCAATAACTTCCGGTCGATCGATCGCCTCGTTGTAAATCGTTTGCGAGACGAGTTTGTAGGTGTCGGTAGTAATTTCATAAGAATGCTCTAGCTTTTCAGTATAGCCCGTCATCAAGCTCGTTTTTTGAGCGTTAAAGCTGTGCCAAACCTGTAGAATACTGAGAGATTCTAAGAGTAAAAAAACCAATCCATATAAGCCTGCGAATTTTAAGGAACGAACCATCGCGCCAAAATTCGGTCTTGGGAGAGGGTGAGACTGAGTATCGATCGACTGCAGCATTAGAAGACGGAGCGTGTTACGCGACAATTTAAAAATTACGATCTTTATGGCAATATCTAATTTTCGATTTGGCTTTCTATCTATTATAGCCCAAAACCCTGTTGATTTATCCTGTTTTAGCAAGATTTTGTATTGTTTTATATATTCTAAAAGAATAGAAAAAACCGGAAGAAAAGCATTAAACTTTCGGATGACATTATGTCACTTGTAAAAAAAAACGAGTCGATCGAGATGACAAAAGAGAAGGGAAAACGACCTCGAGCCGGAACATATGCCCCTAAAATTGAAGTCAAACCGATCGTGACTGTAGAGGTGGCTGATGCAAATCACGATGACTCGATCGCTCTTTCTCCCCCTAACCCTCTCCCTCACGGCAGCCTTATCCGTATTTCCCGCCCACGGCGAAACCCAACCTGTCGTTTGCGCGGCGACAGCCACCCCAAGTCACGTTCCTTGGGGAAGCCGTTACGCCTACTGGCTTGAAGGCGTCGCCGAATTCGACGAAGAAGGGAGACTGTTACCCATCCCCTTCGATCGCGCCTCAGACTGGTCTCTCATCGTCACCAGCGCCCGCAATGCTGCCCCGACGCCCCTAGACGTGGAAGTTGTCGATGCTACCACCGCCCCGCGTTTCTCCTTTCCCGCCGTCACCTCGATGGAATGGGACAACCTGGGGGAAGAACCCACCACCAACCTCACCAGCGTCTTTTCCGCCCAAGGGGTCAGCAATGGTTTGTTTCTCGGAATTCGCAACCCCCAACGTCCCGCCACACAACCCTTATTTCAAGTGATTCACTACCTCGCCCCGGATTTCGCCATCGTCTCAGAAGCCTCCACCTGCTTCGTCGGCGTCAGCGCCCCCGACATCGCCCAACAACCGAGCGATCCCGGCGTGGTCGTTCCCTTCGAGACGCTCGATCGCGGCAATTACAGCGGTATCGATCGAGCCTTCGAGCGTGTCATTAACGATAACCTTCCCTGGCGCAGCTTCTGGCGACAACTCAACGCCAACACCGACCCCATGCCCGATCCTCCCGAGGTCGATTTTACCGACAAAACCCTAATTGCTGTCGGTCTCGGCGATCGTCCCAGCGGTGCCTACAGCGTCGAAATCGACACCATTCGTCTCGTCAACGGCACCGTCGTCGTCCACTACACCGAACGCCGCAGTTGCGGTATCGCCACCGCCGCCATCACTCAGCCTTATCATCTGGTGTTAGTCGATCGCACCACCGCCCCGGTGGAGTTTCGCCGTAGCGTCGAAGCGCCTCCTTGTCCGTAGATGGAGGTGATGGGATGAGGAGATGATGGGATGATGGGATGATGGGATGATGGGATGAGGAGGTGATGGGATGATGGGGAGACAAGACAGACAACGTTCCCCGGTTCCCGGTTCCCTATCAATTATGAGACGTTTTCTCACTTTAGCTTTTCTGACGTTTGGGGGGATTTCTGCGGGGTACGCCGCCGAATCCGAACCGCCTGAAATCGTTCCCCCAGCGGTAACGCAATATCTTCCGGCGAACGCGGCGATGGTGGTTTTGTTCCGAACCGATAATACTTGGTCGAATTTAGCGCAGTTTGCAGGAGTTCCGGAGAATATCGACGCGCCGGGGATTTTGCCGTTCGTGCCTCTAGCGGGGGAAGATTTCGGTGGGAACCTGCGATCGTGGGCGGGTGAGTGGGCGGCGTTTGCGTCGTTGAGCCTCTCTTCGACACCCTCGGAGGTTCCGGTTAACGAGATTACGCTGGTTCCGCTGAGGGACGGGGAAGCGTTCGATCGCTATCTCGATCGCGTGCGCGACAGTCGCAGCCAACCCCCGGAAACTCAAACCCACAACGGCGTTGAATTTTGGGTTTTTCCCGAGGAAAATCCGTCGCCGCCGCCAAGGTTGGAAGAAATGCCCTCGCCGGAAGATTCGGTTATCTTAGATCCGGCTTCCGAACCTCCGTCGAGTAAGGCGATCGAAGTCTATTCAAATTCTTTCAACTTCAATTCTTTCAACTTCAATTCTTTCAACTCCAATTCTTTCAACTCCAATTCTTTCAACTCCAATTCTTTCAACTCCAATTCTTTCAAGGATTTCAAGCGATCGCACCGGGCGCAAACGCTTCCGCCAACCCTTCCCGACACGCCATCCGAGACTCCCACCGACGACATTCCCCCCGTTCCCTTTCCCTCGACGCCGCTGTACGAACCCAGTCTCGCGATCGCTCGTTTGCCAGGATACGTGGTATTCGCCGCCAGTGCGGAGGATTTACGGGGATTTCTCGATCTTCCCAACACCGTCAAACCCCTGGCTGAAGTTCCCGCCTTTCAAAATATATTGGCGCACGAGGCGTTCGATCGATCCCTGATTGCGGTTTACGGAAATTTCAAACAAATCGCCCAACAACTCAAGGATCTCGAACTGTCTCTTTCCACGCCGCAAGTTCCCACTCCCGACAGCGAAGCCTTCACCAACTTAGTAGAAACCTACACCCAAATCTATTCCACAGGAGAAGCCCTGATTTGGACTGACGAAAGTGGCGTGCGGAGTCAAATGCGGGTGTACTACCGCCAACCGCAGCCGGAAACGGCCGCTGACGCCACCAACCCCAACCGCCTCCTCGACTATATTCCCGCCACCGTCTACGGTTCGGCGAACGGTCAAAAATTGGGGGAAAGCGTGACGTTGGTGTTAGACGCCTACAGCCAAATTCCCCCCTTGGCGGAGTTTGTTACCCAACTGCGTCGGGGAGTCGCAGAGAACCTCGGATTGGAGTTAGAACGAGACATTCTCCAGTGGATGGACGGCGAATTCGCCTTTGTCGCCTTTCCCTCCAACGGCGGTTTGTTTCCCAGCTTCACCCCCGAATTCAAAATCGCGACGGGAATTCTCCTCGAAACCAGCGATCGCCCCGCCGCCGAACGCTTTCTCGCCGCTCTCGACGAGTTAGTGGGGCGCCTCGGCGAGGGGCTCGTCTCCATCGATACCACCGACATCGCCGGAGAACCCTTCATCAGTTGGAACGCGCCGTTTTCCGTCGATGGTTCCTTCTTGACACTCCCCGGCCTAAAGGCGCGGGGATTCTCAGTTCGCTGGGTGCCCACT
>NZ_JBNGCO010000070.1:0-26844 GCF_049974805.1 Baaleninema sp. | reverse complement strand
CTAAACCCTCTCTGCCCATTTTACGGTCAAGCCGCCCTAGAAGGGCGGGGTTTTAGACCCAAAATTTTCGATAAATCTCAAAAAAAATTAAACAGGCTGAAAAGGTATTCAATCACGCCATTCACCTGCCTTCTGTTGTCCGAGATACATTTTCGAGGTGAAGGCCGGGTTCTCGTTCGTCTCCCAGAACGGGACTGCACCAGAGGCGATCGCCCCGTCCGAGGGTATGAACGCGCCAGTGGGGGTCGGTGTTGGGAAAATCGCTGCGATAGTGACCGCCCCGGCTTTCGGTGCGAAAGGCGGCGCTTTTGAGAATCAATTCGGCGATGTCGAGGAGGTTGCGGGTTTCGCCCCAAGCCAGCAGCGCTGAACCGTCGCTGTCCGCCGCGAGATCGACCGTTCGACCGGGAACGAGGGCGTGGATTTGCTGGGACAGAGAAACGGCGGAAAATTCCCGTTTCCAGGCGGAAATTCGATCGAGCGCCAATTCCAGAGTTTGCGCTTCGCGGGAAATCCCCGCACTCTGCCAGACTAACCGGGGTAAATCGTGACGTAACTGCTCGATCGATCCTTCGAGTCCCTTGATATGCAAGGTTTCCGGTTGGAACCCGGTGGACGGTTCGGTTTCGGCGTCTTCGAGCAGTTCCAGACGGCTCAGTTGCGCCCCGAACACGATACATTCGAGCAGAGAATTACTCGCCAGTCGGTTCGCTCCGTGAACTCCTGTATTGGCGGTTTCGCCCACGGCGTACAGCCCCTCGATGGAAGTACGACCCTGTAAGTCCGTGGCGATTCCCCCCATCCAATAGTGAGCGGCGGGGGCTACGGGAACGGGTTCGGAAAACACATCAACGCCCCACTGACGACAAACATGGGCGATATTGGGAAACCGTTTGTGAATCCGTTCCTCGGGGATCGATCGAAAATCGAGCCAGACGTGGGCTTCGGCGGGATCGGCGCCGGTACTGCGCAAGTAGTTAAAGATCGATCGACTCACCACGTCTCGGGGCGCTAACTCCCCTTGCGGGTGGTAGTCGAAGGCGAAACGGCGTCCTTCCGCATCCACCAAATGAGCGCCCTCGCCGCGCACCGCCTCGCTGATTAAAAACCGAGGCGCACCGGGTTTCATCAACGCCGTGGGGTGAAACTGGAAAAATTCCAAATCCCGCACGATCGCCCCAGCCCGCCAAGCCAAGGCTACCCCGTCCCCCGTACTCACCGAGGGGTTGGTGGTTTTCGCGAAGACCTGACCGCCGCCCCCGGTGGCCAAAATCACCGCCCTGGCTCTCACCCAGCGAATTTCACCGCGATACAGCACGCAAACCCCCTGACAACGCCCAGTTTCGTCGAGCCAAAGGTCGAGGACAAAGGCGCGAGAGACGGGGGTGATGTTGGGACGTCGCGCCACCTGTCGCCCTAAAGTGCTGACGACAGCGCGTCCGGTGGTATCGGCGGCGTGGAGGACGCGACGGCGGGAGTGGGCGGCTTCGAGGGTCAAGGCCAGTCGATCGTCTTGTCGATCGAACGACACCCCCAGTTCCACCAGCGATCGAATGCACTCGGGCGCTCGTTCGGCCAAGAATTCCACCGCCGGCTTGTCGCACAGACCCGCCCCCGCTTTGAGCGTATCTTCCACGTGGAGTTTGGGGGAGTCGTCCGGCGCTACGGCGGCCGCGATTCCACCTTGGGCCCAATCGCTGGCGGAGAGAGGAATTTCGTCTTTCGTCAGTAAGCCGACGTTGAGAGAATCGGGCAAACACAAGGCGGCGTAAAGCCCCGCTGCGCCCGCCCCCACCACGATCGCATCGAAGGCTGAAGGGAGGGTAGGGAGGGACTGAACCTCATACGTCGGTGAACTCACCATTAAAATCGCCCCTTGTGAAATTGTCCAACTGAGTGAAATCGAGTGTTGCTGGCAACTCTCGGAAACCGATCGCGATCGCGATCGGTTTCTATTTAACTCAGTTTACAAGGGGCGTTGGCCGTTTGAAATGTTTTACCGATCGGGAAGGAGATCGACGCGATCTCCAATCGTCTTTTTAGTAAATCCCGTTGTTAATGCGATCGTCGCCTTCGATGAGGAAGGGTTCGGGTTCGGTCACCGTAAACTTATCTAAGTTCGCTTGCAGGATTTCTTTCTGACGTTCGCTCAAGCCGGGAATCTCCAGCACGTCTTCGACGTTTTCGTAAGGAGCGTGTTCGATCACCTTCGTGGCGAGCGTCGGATACATCCCGCGATATTTGCGGAAAGCCCGGAGGTTGGTGTTGTTGAGATCGAGTTTCTCTCCGAAGTCGGTTTTGAGTTTGGCGTCAAAGGAGTTTTCCAGAGACGCACCTTCGTTGGCCATAGCCGGTTGGGGCAATCCGACCCATCCCGCCAAACCGACGAGCAAGCACACTACTGTAAACAGGCGCACCAATCGTTTCATTAATTCAATCCCTCTCTCGATGATATACAAATTTTACCGTCGATATTACCATCTTTAAGGACATCTCTAAAACCCTTATCGGACGGGCGTTGAACGAAATTTCGCCGAAAGTCGTACCGTCGGTCACAGCAGCGGTTAAACTTCGATTTCTTGATAGCTGACGCGCACGAAGGAATCGAGGTCGTCGAAACTTCCGGCGTAGGTGAGGGTGGGGCGATCGTAGCCTTTGAGGATAACGCGGTGTTCTTCAAACAGGTCTCGACTGGCTTTAATGGCGCTGAGATAGTGATAGGTGGTTTCGCCAAGCGCAACGTCTTTACGAAGTTCTTTGGTGGCGGATTCTAAGCGGAAGGCGGCGTTGACCGTGTCGCCGAGGGCGGTGTAATCGGGTCGATCGCCGGTTCCTGTATTCCCCACCATCGCATATCCAGTATTGACCCCCGCGCCGATACGCAGGGGGAACGGAAGCGGATAGCGATCGCTGAGTTCCTGGGTCATGTGGTGGAGTTCTCCCAACGCCTGACAAATCCGTAGCACTTCCTCTTTACTGACCCCTTCGTGACCCACTTCCGGGGCGCTGTGGAACCAAACCGCCATCACCGCATCGCCGATGTATTTATCGACCCAACTTCCCGCCTCGCGAATGATGTTTCCGGCCCGTCGAAACCAGGTGCCGATAATTTCCGAGAGCATGCGTTCGTCGAGTTGGCGGGTTAATACGGTAAAGTCGCGAATATCGACCACCATCACCGAAATCAACCGCCGCACTGACAAGACCGCCGTCGCTCCCGAATCTTCTGTATCGGAATCGTCCGGGTCGGCCATGGTTTTTGTGGGAGAGTAGAAGGTTAATTCTGTTTGGCCGAGGGTGACGCGATCGCCGTTGTTGAGGCGCACGGGAACGCTCACCCGCCGTCCGTTGACAAAGGTTCCGTTGCGAGAGCCGAGATCGATGAGATAAAACTCCCCCAAATCCGTTTGCTGAACCATAGCGTGAGCGCGGGACACCCATCGATCGGGAAGTGTAATCTGATTGTCATCGCTGCGTCCGAAAGTCCAGCAGTTATGTCCCGATAGGGGAAGATAACGCGAGCCAGATTCGGTTCGCAGAATGAGATGGGGGGCAGATTTCCAAGTCACCACAGGCACTCTCTCTACGACAGGTTGGCGGAACAGGGGGAGAGCTACGTCGATCGATCGTTTTGTTTCTTTTTATATTCTGTCGAATCTTCGAGGTTTTGGTTTCGCACGCCCTCGATCGCACCTCGACGCAAAGGATAACAACTCCAACCTAACAGACGGCGCAGGACGCCCGGACGCTAACGGTCTCGACTTGAAGCTCGACAATCGCGATCGCCTGTAAGAGTCTCCGATCTCTTTTTCCCCCAAACGACCTCTAGCGAGAGGTTAACCCGCTTGGCTCAATGCACCCTATTCCCATATTAAGCTGCCAGCGCAGCGAACCAAAACAGTGTATCTACGAAAATCGTACTCAGCACTGCGCCTGAAAACGCCCAACGATGAAGAGAAGTATTCGGCGATTTCCAAGCCGTTCCCAACGGAAGTATCCCAGTGAAAAACAGCAAACTGCCCAAGACGATGGCGCAGCCGATGCCCCAAGGGGTTTGAACTTTGGCGATGGCCGCTTGGAAAATCGGCATGGCGAATTCCGGCTCGACCTGCATTAACTGCCGCCAGTGGGGCATTAAATCGACTAAATAAAAATATACATCGGTGACGAGGGTGCCGAATAAGGAGCCGATGGCGAACCAACTCCCGACGAGGAGGCGTCGGCGACTGATACACCACAGGGGCAGCGGCAACGCGATCAATTCAACTGGGAGGTGAAGGAACGGTTCCCAGCGCAACCAGCCCCAATAAATGGCGCCTGCCAGCCAACTCCCGGCGAATCCCAGGAGTAAATCGCCCCACAGCCAAGTTTGGCGCCGCGAGAGCAACCAGCCGCTCAACCCCACCCAGAACAGTGTCAGCAGCACGCTCGCCCAAGGAAGGTTTCGCACGAGGGGAGCTTCGGCGAACACCGGTACCGACACGAGAAACACCGCAGCGGCAAAGATTTGCCACGCGGGTTCGGCCAGAACGCCCCACCCCGATCGCTTTTCCTCAGACGGTTTCGATCGAGGAGGATAGAGGGTTGGATCGGTGAACGGATAGTACAGCAACGGAATTGTTAACATTTGCAAATTATCTTAATCAACATAACATATCTGCCCTTGTTGACACTCCCACGAATTCTATTCGTGGGATTCTTGGTTCAATCACACAACTTGCCAAACAAGTCACGCACCGCCCCCACCGGGAGATGGGGAGAGGGGAAGCCGTAGGCGCGTATGCCAACCCCTACGGGATGAATTCTCGCCTTAAGATAGGGAAGCCTGGTTTCAGCTTGTCTTAATTAACGCCGATGAACCAACTTAAAACGCTCTTGTTCGTGAGTACCGCTGCGTTGTGCGTAGCGATCGCCCTTCCCCTCAACGCCACCCCTGACGCCACCGCCGAACTCGTCACCTGGACGCCCGATGTCTTTCAAGCAGCGGTTTTGGGGATGGTGCAGGGGTTGACGGAATTTATTCCCATCAGCAGTACCGCTCATCTGAAAGTGGTTCCGGAATTGCTGGGATGGGGCGATCCCGGTTCGGCGTTCTCGGCGGTGATTCAACTTGGCAGTATCGTGGCGGTGTTTGGATATTTCTGGCAGGATCTCGTGCAAGTCGTTGGCGGTTCGATACGGGCGATTTCGGAATCGGATTACGACAGCCCAGATTTTCGGATTGCGTTGGGGATTGCTGTTGGAACTTTGCCGATTGTGATAGTCGGTTTATTGGTTAAATTCGTTTTTCGGGAGTTTTATGAAGATAACGTTCGCAGTTTGGCGGTGATTGCGATTGTTTCGATCGTGATGGGCGTTTTACTCGGTTTAGCGGAAAAATTATGCCGTCACAAACGAGGATTTCAAGCGCTTTCTGCTAAAGATGGAATTCTCATGGGATTGGCTCAAACTTTAGCTTTGGTTCCTGGTGTTTCCCGTTCGGGTTCGACGATTACGGCGGGGTTGTTTATGGGATTGGAACGGGCGACCGCCGCAAGGTTTTCGTTTTTGTTGGGACTTCCGGCGATTACGTTGGCGGGTTTGGTGGAATTAAAAGATGTTTTTGAAACTAGCGGCGAAGTGGGTTGGATGCCGTTAGCGTCCGGTTTACTCTCGGCTGGGGTCTTTTCTTATCTTGCGATCGCCTGGTTAATTCGTTTTTTACAAACAAGAAGTACTTGGATTTTTGTTTGGTATCGCGTAATTTTTGGAATTTTTATTTTAGTGGTTATGCGAAATAATTTATTCTCGTAAATTATGCAATTTGTAGAAAATTGGTTGGGTGGAGCTTGCGGAACCCAACAAATACCCGTTTTGTGAAACCGAAATCCCCCTTCAAACGAGCTTGTTTAAAAACCTCTTCACTCCAGAGAAACAGAGGACACAGAGAGTTTTTTTGGCAAGAGATGAGAATGGAATCCAGAAACCCGGCTTTTGTCAAAAAACCGGGTTTCTCATCCCATCATCCCATCATCCCATCATCTCATTATCTCATTATCCCATCATCTCATCATCCCCTCACCATTCCCGCGCGAAGGCAGAATCGGGATCGGGAGCAAACGCCAACCAGAGGGGGAATTGCAACAGAGACAGATTTAGTTGACTTTCTGACTCGTCGATAATAACAAGAGGCATCAACCCCGATCGCGCCAAGCGATCGGCTCGTTGCGCCAAGGGTTCGGGAGCTTCAAACAACGCCACACCGCGATCGGGACCGAAATCGGTGCGTGTAATTCCCAAACAGTCTTGTAAGCCGCGACGCCATTCCCCGAGGCGTTCGGGAGCGTTCGCTAACACCAAGGTTCTCAGCCGTTTTCCGTAGAGAACGTGCAGAATCGAAATAATCGCTGAGGCGATGAGGATGTTCTGTAAACGGCTGTTGGTGGATTTCAGCGCACCTCGTCCCCCTTGGGTGAAGAACCAGTTGGAAACGCGCTCGGCGTGAACTGGCTCGAAGGTGCGGCGAAGTTGCCACGGGGGACCGTAGTAATCTGGGTTGTTGCGATATTGTTCGAGGAGTCGCCGGATTGCGCGACGTTGTTCTTGGAAGCCGCGATCGGAAAATTGAGGGGATGCGGCGGCGGGTTCTGCGGGTTCCCGTTTTGGCTGCGGCGGTGGGGGTGCGGCGGCGGGTTCGGGAGGCGCGAGTTCGAGTTGTTCGGCGGCGACGGACAAGTCTTGCAGGCTTCCGACGAGGTACTCTTTGAAGCCTTGTAGCCGAATGGCTAAGTCTTGGGAGGCTCCGGCGAAGGTCGATCGCATTTCTTGGCGAATGCGCTCTTGGCGGCGTTCGAGTTTTTCGATCGATATCTTAAGCTGTTGTTTGCGTTTTTCGAGTTCGCTGAGTCCTTCTTGAATCAGTCGTCCTAAATCGGCTTGTAATTGCGCTTGAGAGTTCAGCAGTTCGGCTCTGGAGGCTTCGAGTGCTGCAATGTCTCGGCGCAGTTCTTCGGCTCGTTGTTCGAGGCGATCGACCTCTGCGGCGACGGTGTCGCGATCGGGTGCGATCGGCGTCGGTTCCAGATTCACCACGGGATTCGCCGCTGCTGCGGTTTCCTCTGAGGGGGGTTCGGCGTCTTCGGGTTGGCTTTCTGGTTCGCGTTCCGGTTCGATGGTGGCTTCGATCGCTTCGCCTGCGACAGGTTCCGGTTCTACGGATTCCGGTTCTACGGATTCCGGTTCTACGGGTTCGGCTTCCACCGCAGCCTCGTCAGAAGACGCCTCGAGGTCGATTTCCGTGGCGGCTGGGGGTTCTTCTACCGCGTTCTCGTCGGCGTTCTCGTCCGACTCCACTGAAGCAGAAACAGAAGAAGAAGTTGGTTCGATCGCAGGGGAGTTCGTCTCAGTATCCGACGGTTCGATCGGATCGTCGTCAAAAGGATCGGGAATTGCTGGAGATTCGGGAGTTTGATTTTCTTCGGGATTCATCGAAGCGTTTTTTCAAATAACAACAGCACCGCATCAGAACGCCGCTAAGCCTTGGGACAGCGTTGTTCGAGACAGGCGCGTAACGTACTGGCGTCGAAGAGAACGGGTAGGAAGTGGATGCTCTTCACTTCGCGAAAATAGAACAGAATGGGGACGGGTTGCCAGAAGATTTCCCAATTGAGCCATTCGCGATAGGGAAAGCGGCGAATCCGCTCGTTCGATCGATAGACATCGAGATCCGTTTCGGTGAATCTCAGTCGAATCGTCGCCGCCTGCACCATCAGAAACAGTCCGAATAACGCCACGACAGCGGACACCCACACTTGGACGAGTAACAGGGGAATCGCCGCTAACACCAAAACCGCAGGAATTGCGTAACTTGGCGAGAGTTCGATAACTTGCGTCGGTTGGATTTGGGGAGAAGAGACCGTCACGGTTCGAGTACCTCTTGCTGATCGGGGGAGATGAGGAGATGAGGAAATGAGGAGTTGAGGAAGAGATGAGGAGAAAGTGTCCCGATCGTACCATCACCCCATCACCCCATCACCTCATCACCCCATCATTTTAATGGGGAATCTCGATCGCCTGCTTAGGCTTTCGGCTGTACCCAGACGCGCAAGCCCTCGACCCGCAAAGATTTACCCCGCGTTCCACAAAACTGTCCGTCGGCGTAAACGGGAGTGTCACCCATGTTCTGGACGTGGGCGGAGTAGCAAATGCTGTATTTGCTGGCTTCGGCTCCGACTAATCGCACGGCGAACCCTTCGAGTTGGCGGTTTTCGCCTCGGGTTCCTAGATATTGTCCTGCTGACATCCAGGGGGTATCGCCGACGCCAGCTAAGTGCGCCATGTACTCGAGGTTCAATCCGGCGACGGGAGAGGCGAAACTGAGTTGCAAGCCTTCGATCGCTTTCGATTGACCCCGGGTTCCGGCGAATTCTCGCGCCCCGAACTGTCGATCGCCCAAGCCTTGGATGTGAACCAAAACGTTGAGCGCAACGGTTCCACCGGGTTGGTTTTCAAGTCCCAGACTCTTGGCGCCGAAGACGATTAACGGTTCGTCGTCGGAGGGTTCGGCGGAGGGTTGGGCGGCTTTTTCCGTGGCGTCGCCCCACATCAGTAAGTCTTCGCTAGGGGAAGCGGGTTTGGGTGTCGCTGCGGCTGGGGTGGCGGCGGGTTGGGGTGGGTTGGTGGCGACGTAGAGTTTGCCTCGGGAGGCGGCGATCGATACCGCTTGACCGAAGACTTTCACCAGGGTACTTTGCAAACTCGACCATTGGGCGTCGGTGAGGTTGTCCCCCTCTTCTACGGCTTTGAGGAGTTGCGTGACGGGATGTTTGCCCGTCAACAGGTCGTTTACGTCCGGCGGTAAGTTGGCTTCGGAGGCGTTTTCGACCTGGGTGCGAAACTGGCGCACTTGCTGTTTGTATTGCGCCAGGGGCGGAAATCCCGGTTGGTCTTGGTGGTCCAGGGCCAGGAAGCGATCGAGCAGATTCATGGCCGAGGTTTTGGGATCGCGGGCTGCGGTAGCCTGTTGTTGTTGCAACAGGGTTTTCAACGCCCCTAACGTAGTGCTGTCGGTGACGTTACCGAGTTGGGCGATTTCGGATTCGAGGGCTGTTAGTCGATCGAGTAACGCTTTCGGATCGGGTTTCATCGTTAAAATATCCAGAAAGTAAAATATCCAGAAAATTTCCAGAAGTTCGGAGAATGCTGGCCGCCGGGACGGTCGCCGCTGTCAGAAAACGCTTATCAGAAAAACGCTTAAAAACGTTTGCGACTTAAAACGTTCGCGAGAAGCTATTTTATCCCGTCGGCGACCGTCTCCAACCGCTCCTAAAACTGCGGAACCCCCGGATAAGCCTTCGCCTTCGGGTGAACGCCTTCGCCACAAGTGCGCGGCGTCGGGAAAATCTTTCCAGGGTTCGCCAGTCCTTTGGGATTGAGGGCGTCTCGTACCCATTTCATGGTTTCGAGATCGGCGTCCGTAAACATCTCCGGCATATAACAGCGTTTGTCTGCCCCGATACCATGTTCTCCGGAAATCGACCCTCCTGCTTTCACGCAGAGTTTCAAAATTTCGCCGCCCACTTCTTCGACTTCTTCGAGTTGTCCTTCCACGGCGTTGTCGTACAAAACAAGCGGGTGTAAGTTACCGTCTCCCGCGTGGAAGACGTTGGCGATTTTGTAGCCGCTGCGCTGGCTGAGGGCTTCGATTTCTTTGAGAACTCCGGCTAACTGGGTTCGGGGAATCACGCCGTCTTGGACGTAATAATCAGGACTCATGTGTCCGGCGGCGGCAAAGGCGGCTTTGCGTCCTTTCCACAGTTTGGCGCGGGTTTCGGCGTCGCGGGCGGAAGTCACGTTTCGCGCCCCGTTTTGGCGGCAAATTTCGGCGACGCGGCGCTTGTTTTCTGCCACTTCTACGTCTAAGCCGTCGAGTTCCACCAAGAGAATCGCTTCGGCGTCGCGGGGATAGCAACCTGTGGCTACCACGTCTTCGACGGCGTTGATGCTGAGGTTGTCCATCATTTCCATTCCCGCCGGGATAATGCCGGAACTGGTGATGTCTTCGACGGCACTTCCGGCGGCTTCGATGCTGGTGAAGTCTGCCAGAACGACGCAGATGGCTTCGGGGGTTTTGAGGATTTTTAGGGTAATTTCTGTGGCGATGCCGATGGTACCTTCGGAACCGACAAATAAGCCCGTGAGGTCGTATCCTGGCATTTCGGGGATTTCGCCGCCGAGTTGGGAAATCGATCCGTCGGGAAGGACTACGGTTAAGCCGAGGACGTGGTTGGTGGTGACGCCGTATTTCAAGCAGTGGACGCCGCCGGAGTTTTCGGCTACGTTGCCGCCGATCGAACAGATAATTTGACTGGAGGGATCGGGGGCGTAGTAAAATCCGCCGCCGCTGACGGCTTGTGTCACCCAGTTGTTGATGACGCCGGGTTGCACGACGACTCGTTGGTTTTCGTAGTCGATGTGGAGGATTTTCCGCATTAGGGCGGTGACGATGAGAACGCAGTCTTCGACGGGTAGCGCACCGCCGGAAAGTCCGGTTCCGGCACCTCGGGCAATCCAGGGCAGGTTGTAGCGATCGCAGAGTTTGACGGCTTCGGCTACTTGTTCGGTGGTGCGGGGAAGCACCACGAGGGCGGGTTTTTGGCGATAGCTGGCTAAACCGTCGCATTCGTAAGTCAGCAGTTCTTCTTTTCGCCGGACGACGCTGTTTTTACCCAGGATTTCTTCAAAGGCTTTGGCGATGCGTTTCCAGTTGTTTTTTGGGGAGGATTTGAGGGATAACATGGTTTTTTATGGGGACTTCACCACAGCGTCACAGAGGACACAGAGAGGTTATTTTGTGGGATTTTAAAGTTTCGATCGAGTCGATATTTTTGTATTTTATGATGAATTTCTCGTTTTTGGTAGTGTCGGCGTCAGATTAGGCAATCGACCCCATTGATTTTAAGTGTTAAAAAATATAAGGATTTTTTAAAAATTTATACTTTCAAAAATGAAATAATAAAAATATATTTTTAGGAGTCGATCGATTGCTGTTTGTTGTTGAAATCAGCACGAAAAAAACGTTATGGTTGTTCGATTTGGTCAACGTTATTACAGTCCTAATCGTGGAAGTTGCGTCGAAATCCACGAAGAATTACGATCGCGTCGATAAGTTTGATTACTATTGTTCTTTACCCAGTTTTCAGGAATATCTACTCGTAGAACAGTGTCGCTGGCGGGTGTTACAGCACTTGCGACAGGAAGGCGATCGATGGCTCTTGAGCGACTTTGAAACTCAAAATGATGTCATAACGTTGGCTTCGCTGAATTTGCCCCTGGCGTCGAGCGATATTTACGCTGGAGTAGACTTCACTTTGTCTGAAGAAGGAACGGATATCCGTAACGAAAATACGGGAAGAGTCGGGTGAATTCCCAGATCCCCGGCATCTTGGAGATGCCGGGGATCTGGCACGATCTCGCACTTTCCTTTTAAAAAACCCCTACCAAACGCGAATGACGCTGGGAATTTCCTTCACGTCGTCGAGTTGGGAAATCGCCTCGAGTGCGTCGCGGAAATTGCCCTCGCGAACCTGGTGGGTGACGAGAACGATTTCGGCGAGGTTGTCTCTCATCCCAGTTTGAACCACAGATTCGAGACTGACGCCGCGATCGCCGAAACAGGTTCCCAAACTCCCAATCACTCCAGGGGAATCCTGCGTCAACACCCGCGCGTAAAACCGACTCACCGAGTCTTCCATCGGCACGATCGAACAGTAATGTTGGTGCGTGCTACTCAACAAGGGATGGGGAATCGGTTCGGTTTCTGTCTTCAAAATCGCCGCGATGTTCATCATATCTGCCACGACGGCGCTGGCGGTTGCCCCTTCTCCGGCACCCGGACCGAAAAACATCACCTCTCCGAGGGGTTCCCCTTCGACTAAAATGGCGTTGAAGACGCCATCGACACTGGCCAACGGATGGGATTTCGGCAGCAGCGTCGGATGGACTTTTAAGGCTAACTGTTGCGGTGTGTCGGTGCTGGGATCTTCGGGTACGTCTTCTTGGGCGATCGCCAACAGCTTGATGACGAAATCCAGTTTCTCCGCGTAGGCGATATCGGCGGCGGTGACGTGGCGAATTCCCTCACAGAAGACTTCTTCGAGTTTAATCCGTCCGCCAAAGGCGATCGAAGCCAGAATAGCAATTTTATCGGCGGCGTCTAACCCCTCTACGTCGGCGGTGGGATCGGCTTCGGCGTATCCCAGCTTTTGCGCGTCGGCGAGAACCGCCTCGAAATCTGCTCCCTCGTTCTTCATCCGCGTCAGGATGTAGTTCGTCGTTCCGTTGACGATTCCCGTAACCCGCTTGATGCGGTTGACGCCAAGGGCTTGTTTGAGGGGTGCAATGACGGGAATTCCGCCACCGACTGCTGCCTCAAGCATGACGTACACGCCTTTTTCGTTGGCGGCGGCGAAGATTTCGTCGCCGTGGCGAGACATGACGGCTTTGTTGGCGGTGACGATGTGTTTTCCATGTTCGATCGCTTTGAGAATCCACGATCGCGCGGGTTCGACGCCGCCAATCAACTCGGCTACAATGTCGATTTCTGGATTGGTTACGATCTCGTCGAAATCAGTGGTGAGAACGGAGGGCGGAAACTGAATGTCGCGGGGTTTGTCGAGGGTTCTCACGCCCACTTTCGCGATTTCTAATTCCCGCATGAGGGGATGGCGCCCCTCTGGAGCGGTTAAAATTTTTGCCGTTCCCGTGCCAACTGTGCCTAATCCAAGTAAACCGACTTTATATGTCACTGTTCGCTGAAACGCCTCAATTCGACTAATTCGACTCCTTCGCCATCTCGAGCTGTAGATTTTCCCTTCGATGGGATTGAAACCCCCTCGAAACCGGAACGACTCGTGGCTCTGTTTGGAGAGTTCGCGCTCGATCGACCCTCGTGAGTCTGCAAGAATTCTACCCCAATATGGAAGTCTCGAACCTCTGTTTGGGGTCGATCGCCTCGGGTTCGGGGTGAAGTTTGACTGAGTGTCTGGCGCTGGCTCGTTCGCCTGCAAGCTACAATGTTTCGGCGTTCTTTGTTGTTGACGCTATTCTTGACGCTGTTTTTGACGCTCCTTTTATCAGTTATGTCCGAGACTTCCAAACTTCGCGTTTACGTTCCCCCCCATCCTCTGATTCAAAACTGGCTCACTCTCTCGCGGGAAGCTTCCACGCCGACGCCGCTGTTTCGCACGGCGATGAAGGAATTGGGGCGCTGGCTCACTTATGAGGCGATTCGGGAATGGCTCCCGGTACAGCAGGTGATGGTAAATACGCCGTTGGCTCCCTGTGAGGGGACGATGGTTCGATCGGAGGTTCCCTTGGCGATCGTCCCCATTTTACGGGCGGGTTTGGCGCTCCTAGATGGGATGCAAGAGGTGCTTCCGGCGTCGTCGGTGTATCACTTCGGGATGGTACGCAACGAGGAAACTTTGGAGGCTCACTGTTATCTCAACAAACTCCCCGAACGGTTTCCCGATAATACTCATGTTGTCATCAGCGAACCGATGTTGGCGACGGGGGGAACCATGACGGAAACGATGGCGCAGTTGACGCAGCGGGGAATCGCCATCGAACGGGTGCGCGTGGTGTCTGTTGTCGCTGCACCGCCGGCGTTACAGCGGTTGAACGAGGCTTATCCGGGGTTGGTGGTGTACGCCGCCACGATCGATCCTCAACTGGATGAGAACGGATTTATCGTTCCGGGGTTGGGGGATGCGGGCGATCGCACCTTCGGAACCTGATGGCGAAACCCGTTGGGACTCTACGATCCCCGCCGGACAAGGTAATCTAGAATTAGAGGAATTTGGAGATAGGTTAGGTCATGAGCGATCGCAGTGGTTTTACGGGTGGATTTTTCGCCGGTGCCGTTTTTGGTGGCGTTCTCGGCGGTGTCGTCGGCGCGTTGCTGGCGTCTCGTCAATCTTCCGATACAACGGCGAACACCGACGAGCCTCGATCGCTTCCGGAAGAGAAAACCGGCGGCGAACGGCTGACGAGCGGCGAAAGTATGGAATCGGCGCGGCGCACCCTCGAGGATAAAATCGCGCAACTCAACGAAACGATCGACGACGTGCGCGAACAGCTTCATGTTGTTAACGGAAGCGCCCCTCACGAGAGCGAAACGCGCCCGCTTGAGGAGCGTTAGCACTCCGCGACAGGCGACGCTCGTGGGAACCGAACCTCTCACTTCAGTGGCGATCGAGTACACTGGATAAAAGTGAATTGCCCACTTCACCCTGTCCATACGCGAGTTCAGTCTTTAAAATTATGTCTTCGATCGTTCTGTTGCTGACGCAAACGTTGGTTACGTTCTTAAATATTTATTTTGCTCTGCTGATTATTCGGATTCTGCTCAGTTGGTTTCCCAATGTCAACTGGTACGATCCCCCGTTCTCGATTCTCTCTCAACTCACCGATCCCTATCTCAATCTCTTTCGATCGATTATTCCTCCCCTCGGTGGCTTGGACTTTTCCCCCATTCTCGCCATCCTACTGCTTCAAGTGGTTCAATCTCTGGTCCCTTCTGTCTTGATGCAGTTGGTTTAGACGGACTTTCGATTCTGGAGGCTGAATCCTCTTTCCCCAGTTCGATCGAGGCGGCGGTTCGGTTCCGCCTCTTCTTTTTTCTCCTTTTTTCAATTTTTTCCCCAGCCCTCGATCTCTGTTGGGGCGCATACTGTTCAACCCAGTTGGGCTGAGGAGTTCTCGCAGGATTCTCAAAACATCCTATCCACTCTCACGCATTTCCACTCTCACGCATTTCCACTCTCACACATTTGTTGGTCTTGAGTGTTGAATAAAAAATCAAGTACATGGGCGAACGACCCATTATAGAATCAATTCTATTCTAACCCTCACGCCCGAAGAAGTCAACCCCCATCGAGGGATGCCGGGAGTTGAATAAAAAATCAATAATCTCAATTAACGGCGAACGCGCCCCGTAAACCCAGAAGCTTTAAACTGTTCGAGTTGAAGGGGAAGGGGTTGGTTCGCCGCCACCATAATTTGTAACTCAAAATCGCTGACACCGGGAGGCACTTCATCGATGGAACCGAGTCGGGTACGGTTAGGAAGAACGTTATTGTGGTTGGCGTCGTAAATGCGTCCGAAAATATCGGCGTTGACGACAGGTTTACCGGATTTATTTTCAGCTTTTCCGGTAACGATAAAACAGTTCGCCGACTGAATCGAACCGCTCACCACTGCGCCTTCAGCCAGTTCTGGCGGACATTCATGATAGGACAAATCGGACAGTTCCACCGGAACCAAGGCGAAAGCGTTGGGCGTCCACAGCCAAGATAGCAGAACCAGGACGCCGGTGGCGGCGATCGCTTTTAACCTTTGGAAGTTACCCATATAAGTAATGTGAGGATAGCGTGCGATCGCCAGTGTATCGCGAATCCGGGGAGGAGGAGAAACGGTCAACTCTCAACAGTCTTCACCACCGCCACCCCAGCAACCGCAATCCCCGTTTGAAGGCGTAGCGAATCGACTCGGCGTTAAAATAAACCGCCATCGATCGCCATCCTTGGCGGCGAATTTTGCGAACGTAAAACCCGACGGTATAGAATCCGTCTCGCAGACGGCGTCCGAAAAAACGCTTCTGAACGCCTCCGAGATCGACGCGAATACCGTAGCGATTGTAATTACTGGCGTTGAGGGGATTGAGTGGCGTGAGTCCTTTTTGTCGCGCCAAGGCGGCATACTCGAGTCCCCGTCGGGTTTTGGGGTGAGTATCTTCTTCTATCCACTCCCACATCAGCCAAGTGGTTCCCGCTGCAAAAAATTCGGCGACATCTCGCGTCACTCCCGAGGCTTTGAGATAAATGCCCACGGGAATTTCTCCCCAAGGTCCATGTTGCCAGACAAAATCCGGATCGAAAAAGACTTTGAACGCCACAACTACCCTGTCGTCAATTTGTAGCCGCACAACTCGTCCGATCGCCCCAGCTCCGGCGTAGCGCACGTCAACGGTGACGTCTCCGCGATCGCTGAGGAGGGTAAACCGAGCGTTGGGCTTGTTGTGACGGCGAACGTATTCGGCTAAATCGTCACAAAACTGGCGCAATTTTTGAGGGGTGAGCCTACCACGCGATCGAGAATTGAGGCGGGAAACTCGCCGAAATACAGCGGGTAGAGGGCGTTTTTACAGAGTCGGTGAAACTCCCAGGCTGAGAGCAGTTTGGTTTGGGCGATCGCTTCGATTTTAGAGATTCGCTTTTTGGTTGTTTGTATCGATTTCAATTTTATTTGGGCGACTTTCGCTTTATTTTTGGTACTTTATCAATTTTATGTTTTTATATCCTTGTTGGGGATTTGCTTTTTGTGGGACTTATCTAAAAATAAGCCCGACATAAAAACGAGGCAATAAAAAACATATCACCAAAACATAAAGTTCGTTACTACAGGCAATATAGAGATTTTTCTTGACAGACCCAAAAAAAACTGAGGCTTTACCGAATAGCCAATAGATTGTATTTAGTATGATAAAAACTCAATATCGTACCAACAAAAAATGAAAGGTTGGCTGCTTCTCGGATTGGCGATCTTGAGCGAAGTCGTGGCCACGACTTCCTTAAAGTTCTTTGCCGACACTGAAAATCGGATGACTATCGTCTTTGTCGTTCTCGGATATATGGCGTCATTTTCCCTGTTATCGAAAACCTTGAAATATATTCCGTTAAGCATCGCTTATGCAATTTGGGCGGGATTGGGAATGGCACTCATGGCGTTAACGGGAGCTTGGCTGTTTAAGGAACCGCTGACGATATTTCATCTAATTCATCTAATAGGTATAGGTTTCATTATCGCTGGCGTCATCACCTTGAATTTACTCGCTTCGAGCCATTAAAGTTTCTAGCGAAGCCGTCGATATTAGGGGGACAGTCGAACTTCCAAAAATCGGGATTTCAACACTTCGATTTTGCCGTCGATTTCTTGCCATTCTTCATCCGATAAAGGGCGAAGCTCGAATTCAATATCATAACATTCCCGTGCGGCGTCGATCAGGGTAGAAACGATCGCATCGATCGCAGCATCCGAGTTAAAGTCCTCACCTGCGACGCCTGCAAGTCCAGCGGGAAGAGACACCGACTCGGGAGATACCCCAAAGACACGATCGAACAGTTCCCGAGGCGGCGACAACTGCATCGAACCATGTTGTAACACCGCCTTCCCTCGTCGCAGTTGGGCGCTTCCGATAAACTTTGCCCCTTCCGAGGTGACTAAATCCGCTCCCGTCGCCGTGGCGAAACAACTGCTGCGGCGGGCGTATTCACTGCGATCGCGATCGCCGAAACGCAGCGGAAGCCCCAACCGACGCCACCCGAGACTCAAAAACTCGCAAAGCCGTCGATACACCTGCGATCGCGTACCCGGAATTCCCGAAGTGACGATGGCGTAAGTCAAATCTCCTCCGTGCAGCACCCCCCGTCCTCCCGTGGGACGGCGAACCAACGACACCGGTTGACCCTGCCACTGTAACCCGTGCCAAAACTGAGGATAGCGCCGTTGGTGATAGCCCAGAGAAATCGTCGGATGCGACCAAGTATAAAAGCGTAGCGCGGGCGGATGGTTGCCCTGTCGGTGTCGATCGAGCAACCATTCATCCACGCCCATTTGAACCCAACCCGGCCCGTGAAGCCGGGGAATCAGTCTCCAAATCGTTGGTTTAGGCTCCAAACTCTTCTTGTAAGGCTTCGTCGTTATCGTCAGCGATCGTCGCCACCACCGTAATGAGACGAGAAATCTCACTGGGATTGAGATCGGCCACCGTGCGAGAGGAGACCACCACCACGCGACCGTCGGCGATCGCAAAACAGGACTCGAACGTACTGCCCCAGTTCATCTGAAGTAGGCGTTGCATTAACCCGGCGTCGTCCTTCGTGGGAAGCTTCAGAACCGGCGACCACACCGTAAACATATCGTCTTCCGTGTCTCCCGTCAGTTGCACGAAGACTTCCACACTACCGTACTTAAATTTCCAGGCGTAGCCACCGTCATCGTGACCCACCATCACCTTTTGGTCTTCCGCCAGACTGGCAATGACTGTTTCGATTTCTTGGGGATAGTCGATCGCGTCGCTATCTTCGGTTAGTTCGTCGAGGTTCAGTTCTTCATTATCGAACGTCACGTCTGCTTACCTCCAGTTTCCGTTGCCAAAACCACTGTATCTTCTTCAGGAACCGTCTGACTACACAGAGAGAGGGGGAGAGGAGGAGATGGGGAGAAACTATCAATTATCTCATCATCCCCTCATCCCCTCATCCCCTCATCCCTCTTTCCGGGCAATCCAATATTTGCTCATGAAGTGAACCTGGGTTCCGATGTCGGTGAATCCGGCGGTTTCTAAACGAGCCGTCATGTCATCTTCGGTGTAGCTGCGATAGTAGGGTTCGTGGAAGGTAATGGGGAAGTTGTGTAATAGGGGGGCGAACTTGGGTTCGTCGTCTTTTTGAATCGAATCGCAAATGACGAACGTGCCACCAGGTTTTAAGACGCGATAACACTGGTCGATAACGTTTTGACGGGCTTGGGGCGGGAGTTCGTGGAACAGGAACACGCAGGTGATAGCGTGGAAATAGTCGTCGCGATAGGGCAGGTGTTCGGCGTTGGCTTGGCACAGTTGCGGTAAGGCTTCGGGTAGTTCCGAAAGCTGTTGGTTGGCTTTGCGAAGGTAGTCCGGGGATAAGTCAGTGCCGTGGAGGGACGCTTGGGGTAAGGTGTTGCGCAAAAACCGCAGGGTGCGCCCGGTTCCGGTAGCGACGTCTAACACGCGCTGTTGGGAGGGGCGAACGTCGCTGAAGTGGTGCAGTGCCGCTTTGATGGGGGCGAGGACGCGGCGTCGCATGGCGTCGGCGGAACCGTTGAACAGCAGTTCCACTTGTAAGTCGTAGAGGTTGGCGGAGAGATCGCTGAGGTAGCCGTTGGTTTGGTGGTGGAAGTTTTGGACGTAGTATTTGGGATAGTCGGTAGTGTCGATGTGGGCGTCGAACTGTTGGTACTCTTTGCGGCCGAGTCGTTCCCAGATTTGGGGCAGGTCAAACCAGACGAGGGGATAGTATTGGAAGAAGTCCGCCCAGGGGTTGTCAAACAGGATTTCGGTGGGGTACACCCCCCGTTCGGCGTCTTGCCAGTCGATTTCCTGTAAACGCTCGATGCTGCGTTGCAGGTGTGCCAGGACTTCAGGAGACAGCGGTATGGTTTTGTCTTGTGGTTGCGGTGCTACGAGTTGTCCGATTTGGTGGCTCAGGGTTTTGTGAGCCACGCCGAAATAACTCTTTCCTTGTTGGAAGGCTTGGTAGGTGAGTTGGGTGAGGGTGTCGGTCATGGTTGCGCTGTCAAACGAACGAATCAAATATTAATTAATGTAACAACCGACCGTCCGACGAGGAAGAGCGAATGTTGGACTCGGCTGACTACGGGGGAGGAACAGGCCGTTGAGAGGACGGGGAAAACTGTCTGGCGAGTTTTTCGATCGAGTTTGCTAACTTAGAAGAACATCTGGCAGACGTTGGGAGCGATCGAAGTGCCGCCAAATCTCACGCCCACTCCAGCCTTCGAGATCGACGACAGCGACGAAGGCGGCTTAGAGCTAGGTCAAGTTGTCGGAGCCTTGCGCCGACAGTGGTTTTTGATTGTCGGCATGACGGTGTCGGTAGCGGCGGCTGCCACGATGAAAGCCCTCAACGACGTTCCGGTTTACGAGTCGAAATTTGAGATTCTCACGCAGCCGATCACCATCGAGAGTAAGGTGATTTCGTCGGTTTCAGAAACCTTGACGAGCCAGCAAGACACCCCGGCGCAAATCGGCGCGGCGCAGTTGGCGGTTTTGAAAAGTCCGAAAGTTATCGAGCCGATCGTGGTCGAGTTGCAGGGGAAATATCCCCAGATAAATTATCGGGCGATCGTCAACTCCCTCAAGGTGCAACCGGCGGGGGATATTCTCGAGGTGTCCTACACTCACACCAATCGCGAGTTGGTGACGGACGTTTTAGAGTTGGTGTCTGATGCGTTTTTGGAATATAGCTTGGAAGAGCGGCTCAGCGACATCCGACAGGGGATCGAGTTCGTGGAAGGGCAGCTTCCGCAATTGCGCGATCGTGTGGAAATCCAACAGGAACGCTTGCAACAGTTGCGCCAACAACACAATATCGTCGATCCGGCGACGCGAGGCGGACAAGTGACGACGCAAGCGGGAAATTTGGAGCAACAACGGCTCGATTTACAACTGCAATTGCAAGAAGCCAGGGCGCTGTACGAGGATTTACAGCAAGAGCTGGCGACGCCTCGCATCGAAACGGCGTCTTCGTCGGTGTTGAGCGGAAATGCCCGCTATCAGGAACTTCTTGGAGAGCTTCAGGGGATCGATCGAGAAATGGCCATCGCCTCGGCGACGTTTTTACCCACGAGTCCGGAAATTCAGCAGTTGCAAGACCAACGACAGAATTTAATTCCCCTGTTGCGACGGGAAGGGGAACGGGTACTGCGGGAACTGGAAACGCAAATTCGGGAACTCCTCGATCGCGATCGCACGCTGGCGGCGGAAATCCAACGACTCAACAGCGAAATTAAGGAACTTTCGGGGGTGGCGCGGGAATACACGGACATTCAACGAGAACTCGACATCGCCACGCAAAATCTCAACGAATTTCTCGCCAAACGGGAAGCCTTCCGCATTGATGCCGCCCAAGAACAGGTTCCCTGGCAGCTCCTCTCGGAACCGGGAAAACCCCGTCCTTCTTCGGCCAGTGCCAAGAAAAACGCAGTCATGGGGGCGGCGTTGGGGATGTTTTTGGGCGTCGGGTTGGCGTTGTTGGTCGATCGCCTGCGTAACGTGATTTACACCAGTAAAGAGGTCAAGTCTATTTCTCGTTTACCTCTGTTGGGCATTATTCCCCTCGACAAAACCTTGAGTTTGGAGGCGCAACTTTCGAGCCAGGAGAAACACGAGCGCCAGTGGCGGTTGTCCTCTCCGGCGTTCGAGGCGTTTTGTTCGCTGTATACCAACATTCGTTTGCTCAATCCCGATACCCCGGTTCGATCGCTCACGGTTTCGTCCCCCTCCCTCGGAGACGGAAAATCCACCATCGCCATTCATTTAGCCCAAGCCGCCGCCGCCATGGGACAGCAGGTGTTACTGGTGGATACAGATTTGCGACATCCGAGTTTACACGCTCGCTTGGGATTGGCTAACACCCGGGGATTGACTGACGCCATCGCCGATAGCCATCTCGAAGTCTGGGACGCCATCGAACAATCGTCTTTAGAAAACAATTTGTTCGTCCTTCCCGCCGGGCCGATTCCGATCGATCCGCCGCGCCTACTGGCGTCTCAGAAAATGCAGTTGTTGATGGAACAGTTACAGGCAAAATTTGAATTGGTCGTGTACGATTCGCCGATCGTCTTGGGATTGTCGGATACTCACTTGTTAGCGGCACGGACGCAAGGGGTGGTATTGGTGACGGGGTTGGGCAAACTCAAACGGCCGTTTTTGGAACAGTCGTTAGAGGAGTTAAAAAGTTTGGGGACGCCCCTTCTCGGAGTGGTCGCCAATCGCGATCGCGAACCGCCTTCGGAATCTTCGACGTTCTACAAACGGTATGCCAAGGAACAGGTAACGAACGCCATCACGGAAATGTCAAAAGACGAAGAAGATCGTCCGGTTTTGTCGTTTTTAAAAAAAATTAAAGGCGGATGAGTTGGGAGGCGCTCGCAGCTTTCATCTTTCTTCTGTACGTCCAGCAACGGGGTATCTCTGCTGTATCCAAGGACAGTCACATCCGCGATATCTTCAAGATGCCGGAAATCTAGAGAAAAAATCTAGAGAAAAAATCTAGAGAAAAACGCCTCTCGATCGCCCCAACCGATAAAACTCTTGCGTGTCTGTTTTTTTGATATGAAACGTTCTTGCGATCGCTTTTTTTTGAGGCACTTTTTCCTAGCTCGACCGTTCGATTTACCGTCGCGGTTTCGACCGTCGTTTTTTGGAGTGTTGGCAACCCTTGCCAGCTCGATGGTTGTTGGCGTAGTGGCGGAAGTTCGCGCATCGGAACCGCCCAGTTTGCCCTATTTTGACGAAGAGATCGACATCGATCTCGAACCCCTCGAAAACAACCCAGAAAACAACCCAGAAAACGAGAACGTTTTACCGTCGATTTTGCCCGAATTCGTCCCCGACTCACCCGTGGAGTTTCCCGAACCGAGGCGATCGCCTCCCGAACCCGAAATCGTATCGCCACCGAAAACCCCCACCTACACCCTTGGAAGTGGCGATCGCCTGGAAATTACCATTTTCGGCGTTCCCGACTACAGCGGCGAGTACACCGTTACCCTAGAAAACACCCTCAACCTTCCCGTTATCGGCATCTTGGAGGTGGGCGGTCTCAGCCTCCGCCAAACCCAAGCCTTAATTTCCGAACGCTACGCCCGCATTCTGCGCCGTCCCATCATCACCGTCGATCTCGTGGCGCCCCGTCCCCTCCGTATCGCCGTTTCCGGGGAAGTCAGCAGCCCCGGCGCCTATACTCTCGCGGCACCGGGGGGCGGCGGCTTTCCCACCCTCACCCAAGCGTTACAAACAGCGGGGGGAATCACGCAATCGGCGGATTTGTCCCGCGTGCAACTGCGGCGCAATACGCCCGAACCGCAAACGATGGTACTGAATTTGTGGGAACTGATTGAAAACGGCGATCTCGATCGCGATCCGGTTCTCCTCGACGGCGATCGCGTCGTGGTTCCCACCCTGGAAACCTTTGAACCGGGACTCTCGCGGCGCTTAGACGCCACCAACATCGCCCCGGACGCCGCCGAACCGCTACAAATTGCCATCGTGGGAGAAGTGTTCCGTCCCGGGCCTCACACGGTGGCGGGAAGCGGGACGCCGCCGACGCTGACCCAGGCGATTCAAACGGCTGGGGGAATTACGGCGTTGGCGGACATTCGCAACGTTCAACTGTACCGACGCACCCAAGCGGGGATTCAAACCATCGAACTGGATTTGTGGGAGATGCTGCAATCGGGGGATCTCGATCGCGATCCGATTTTGCAATCGGGGGATTCGATTTTAGTCCCCACGGCGATCGAGATTCCTGCAGAAGAAGCTCTGGCGATGGCTTCGGCCAGTTTTTCCCCCGACACCATGAGCGTCAACGTCGTCGGGGAAGCGGTACGCCCCGGAACGATTCAGGTTCCCCCCAACACGCCCTTAAACGAAGCCTTGCTGGCGGCTGGGGGCTTCGATACCTCTCGCGCTCGCAGTCGCATTACGCTGATTCGCCTCAATCCCAACGGAACGGTGTCTCGCCGCCGAATTTCGGTGGATTTTGAGGATCGCGTCAACGAGGACACCAATCCGATTTTGCAGAACAACGATATTATCCTAGTCGGACGCAATACCTTTACGGCGGTGTCGGATACGTTGAGTAATGTGGTGCGTCCGATTGGGAATCTGTTTATTTTCGATCGCTTTTTCCGCTTGTTTAATTTCGGAGGGGGGAATTAGGCCTCAACCCCCTCCGCCGCCCTGTTACAGGAAATGCCGCTACGGGAGTTCAATCGTCGAACCAGCTCGATCGCCAAGCGGATTCGGCTTCGATAACCGCCCGTTCCCGTTGTTTCTTCTGATAGGCTTTCCCGAGTTTAATGAGTTGGCTCGAAAGCTGACGCAGGCGATCGCGCTGGCTTTTCACTTGCGTATCGGCGAATTCGATTTCCGAGAGGCGCAGGTGAACCGTCATCAGCTGCAGGACGTTGGGGGAACTCGACTCGTCCGGGGTGTCGGCTTCGACGAGCAAACTCAAAACGTTCGGCGGTCCGGAAACGCTTTCGGAGGTCGCTTCCGCTTGGCTGGCGGCTTCGAGGAGCGGCGGGGGCAGATTGGGCGGTAAGATTTTGTATTTTCGGAGCAGTTGGTTAATTTGATTGGAAATCGTCGCCAAAATCTGCACGATGCCCGCTTCGAGGGTTTGCTGCCACCGCAGTAGAAATTGCGGGGTCATCGGCTGGTATTGCGACAGGCTGGGAATGCTTTCGAGACTGTCCGCATCGATGAGAGACAGCTCGATTTCTTGAAATTCTTCAGCGAAGAGATCCTCGTCCTCGTCGTCTTCTTCTTCGTCGTCGAGAGGGGGGTCGTCCTCGTTCTCCTCCGAAGCGGAAAATTCGTTTTCCTCGAAAGGGGAATCGTCCTCATTTTCTTCGGAAGCCGTTTCTTGCAGTACTCGCAACATGGCGCTAATCAGGACTCGTTGCAGCAGCGGTTCGGCTTCTTTGGCGATCTCCCGCAATTTTTCTTGAAATGCCTGTCGCTGGGCAAACGACAACCGCAAAAACGCTTCGGGATAGCTATGGGTGCAAAGGTGGTAGGTGGCGAGAATCGATTGCTGGCGGATCGCCTGTCCCAAAACGGTTAAATAGTCGGTGTAGGTGCGATCGAACCCTTGGGCGAGGTCGGCGATTTCCTCGTTCAATCGTTTGAGATCGTTATAAATTCGTTCGGTCGATCCACTCATCGAAAATTTCAGTTCGGACGACAACTTGACAAACCGCCACCAATGAGGTAATAAACTCCAGACGGTTAGACGTTAAGCCAAATGGCTGCTAGGGGGGCGGCGGCGGCGAAGGACGCGGTTCGCCTCCGGTCTCGAGGGGTTTCACCTCGTCGAGAATCCCGTTTCTGAGAAAATACCGCTGTCAGAGCGAGACTCGATGCCTGTCCTCGACCGTTGCGATCGAGCAACGCCGTGTTTCGGCTAACCCACGCTCTCCGAGCAACCGAACGGCAACCACAAACGACTATCTTAACATTAAAGCCCGCACGTCAATAAAGAAGGTCTGGCGGGTGGTCAGAACCTCAAGCTGTGCGTCGCTCTCTAGAGACAGTGGATTGGGGTTGAACTGAAATATTTCGTGCTATCCATCGCGATCGACCGCGTGTCGGCCAGGAACCGGAAACCTTGCCACAGTTGCCGCTCGTCCAACACCGACAGGATGTCCTCGAACACGAGAAAGACCTGCTCGAGGGCGATCGCATCCAGCCAGTCTCGGATAGCGAGATGCCTAGCGGTCGAACCGCTTCTTGCCAAAATGAGAATTGCTGGGGTTTTGAATCAGAATTTGTGCGCGCGCAGTACCTCCGCATCACAGAGATAGGTAATGCCCGAATAATCTTCAAAAAACCGCTCTGCGACCTCATCAGAAATCTTCACGGCCACATCCCGATTAGCGGTGAGGACTTCGATCTTGACATTCGAGTAGGTGTCGGAAACGCTGGGTTGCCCCGACGAGCGCACGTTGCGGCTGCCTTTACCGCCAGCCTCCATCACCGTGTAACCGGTCGCCCCGGCTTCGTCGATAATCTTGACGATCTTTTTCAGCAGCAACTTTTCCGTGACGATGACGAGCTTAGTGGCTTGCTGGGTCATGTGCCTTACCTCTTGATGCGTTCTGTTGTGACGATTCAAGACAATACTCTATGGTTTTGCCTTGAACCATACCTTTAAGTTTATGCTTTTAAGTGTATGCCAAAGATCGGCGAATCCACTACCCTTTATTGACTCAGATTAACCGAAGCATTTTATAAACAACACTTATCCTTTGGCGCTATGACATCTTACCCCACTAAACCTAGCAGCGAGAGCGGGGGATTCCGAAATCGTGGGGGTTTTCGCAACTGCCCGAGTCCGGGCGAGCGGCAGGCACTCCATTAAGTCTGACGTTAGCTCCACAGACTGATACGGCGTTGGCTGCTCGCTGCCTTGCGGCTAACCGTTCTCTCAAAAGCTCAGCTTATTAATACGCAGTTTTTGAGCATCTGGGGGAAGACAAAGCTTCGCATCCGGTTGTTTTTTTTGAACCGTGGAAGACCCGAACGCTTTAACTGCCATGACTCCCAGGCGGCTTCCAGGTTTCGGATGACTTGTTGAAGAACCATCGCGTTGACAGTCTTTAATCGAGGGTATTCAGCTTTGGCCGCAGTCAGGGACTTGCACTGCCGCGCATAACTGGGAAATGGCGCATCCGCTGGCAAGATGTATTCGGTCCGAATCGAACAGGCCTTCACGGGCGACTTTCGGGAATTTAGCCAATCCTTACGCTCGCGCAGGGCAAAGTTCCAGACCTGGCGGCACAGATCCAAAATCTGTTCGAGGTCTGAAACCTGCTCCGCCGTTGGCTCTAGCTTGAATTCCCACGTCAGGTTTAGCATGAAACTCTCTTAGCTTAGGAAATAAATATTTGTTTCCTAGGCTTAAGCGAACGACTCTCTCCCGTCGCTTCACCACCCCCCAAGCCTTCGGCTATGGGCGGAGGACTGCGACGGATCTTGGTAGAGCCTAGCAGCTACGGCAAATCTAAGTATATACTTAAGAATATCGTTTAAGGCAAAAACATAGATATATATCTATGAGTATCTGTTTTCTGTTCGCCATCAATGTCAGGTTGGAGTACCCCAGTCTCGACTCCGTGAGACATTCTCCATTCACCGCTAGATCTGACTTCCACTGGAAGCGAATCGGTCAGTTCACTGCTTCCAAGGTTCGACTTCTCTACCGTGCAACGGGCTTGCTGGTCATCCCCCTATAGCCCCTTTGCCAAGGGGGGTTGGGGGGGATTGTGGGGAGATCGAACTCCCGCAACGGACCTTTGTTTCCTCCTCCACCTGCTGCGCGAGGTGGGGGGCATTTACAAGGAGTTTTTGATGAACAAGTTTGACCCAACTAAACTGCGGACAAAATTGGACAACACCAGCGAAGGCTGGCTTGTGCAAGTCTATGGGCGCGATCGCCGCCTGCTCTGCGTCCTCGAGTCGTC
>NZ_JBNGCO010000069.1:0-26962 GCF_049974805.1 Baaleninema sp. | reverse complement strand
TCGGTGCGTGACAATTTATCGGTCTCGAGTTGGACACCCGATTTTTCAAGTCACGCACCCTACGGCTGTTAACTGTTCACTGTCAATGCACCACGCTTCTATTCGTACCGCCGACATCCACCGATCGATCGCCTTTTACGAACTCTTGGGATTTACCGTCAGCGATCGATTCACCACGGGATACACCCTCGCCTGCTGGATGGAAGGGTTAAACGGACGCATCGAACTGATTCAAATTCCCCAACCGAAACCCGCCCCCGACGCCTTCTCAGACGAGCATTACGTGGGGTACTATCACCTTTCCTTCGATTTAACCGACACCACCCCCGATTTACCCAGTTGGCTGGAGACTCTCAAAACTCGCTTCACCGCTGCCACTGAGGACAACCCCGAACTCGTCAGTCCGTTAACGGTTCTCCTCGAACCCCAGCAACAACAAATCGGCGATCGCGTCTACGAAGTCGCGTTTATCGCCGATAGTGACGGTTTACCCTTGGAATTTCTGCGCCAACTCTCTTAACACGCGGGTTGGAGAGCCATTTCTGGAGGAGACGGCATCCCGTGATACAGGGCTTTGATAGGAATTTCGATGGTAAACGTGGTGCCTTTACCGGGAACCGAATGACAGCGAATCTCGCCGCCGTGTCGTTCCACGATGATTTGATAGCTAATGGACATTCCCAACCCCGTCCCCACGCCGATGTCTTTCGTGGTGAAGAACGGATCGAAAATGCGCTGACGCACGGACTCGGACATTCCGCTACCGTTGTCGGAAATCGAAATGTAGACGCGATCGCCCTCCGCGACGCCAGTTTCGATCGAAATCGTGGGAACCGCGTGCAACTGCGACGTTTGAGAGAGGCGGCGGCGTTCTTCCAACGCATCCACAGCATTCGAGAGAATGTTCGTAAACACCTGGTTCACCTGTCCGGCGTGACATTCCACTTCCGGTAACTCGCCGTAGGATTTGACGATTTCCACAGCGGCGAGATCGCCTTTGGCTTTCAAGCGGTGTTGCAAAATCGTCAAGGTGTTGTCGATTCCTTCCTGTAAGTTCACCGCTTTCACCTCCGCTTTGTCCAAATGAGAATAGTTGCGCAACGATCGCACGATTTGTTGGATGCGTTCGGTTCCCACGCGCATCGACTCCACCAGTCGCGGTAAGTCTGATTGAATGAAGTCGAGATCGATTTCCTCAACGGCGGTTTCGATTTCCGGCGTCGGAACGGGCAAAGCTTCGTTGTAAAGCTGAATCAAGTTCAGCAAGTTATCGGTATACTCCGCGAGATAAGTCAAATTGCCGTAAACGAAGTTGATGGGGTTGTTGATTTCGTGGGCGACACCCGCCACCAGTTGCCCCAAACTGGACAGCTTCGCCTGCTGTACCAGTTGCGATTGCGTCTGTTGCACCTGCTGAAGCGCCCTGGCCAAAAGATTGGACTTTTCCCTGGCTTTGGCTTCTGAAGCTTGAAGTTGTTTCTGAAGCCGACGTTGGTTGAGTTGGTTTTCCACTCGCACCAATACCTCGGCGAACTGAAACTGCTTGCTAATATAATCCGAACCGCCCACCTGGAAGGCTTTGATTTTGTCGATGGCTTCATTGCGGGCGCTAATGAAAATCACCGGAATCTCGCGGGTTTGGGCAGAGGCTTTCAGATGTCCGCAGACTTCGTAGCCGTCCATCCCCGGCATCATAATATCGAGCAAAATCAGATCGGGGTTTAAGTCCACCACCGATCGCACGGCGTCCTGGCTGTCGGTGACGGTTTCCACATCGTATCCGTATTTCCTCAGCATCGCCGCCAGCAGATAGGGGGAATCGTCCACGATAAGAATGCGGTTGTCCGACAGCTCGATGGGATAGTTGAGCAACTCGTCGATATTTGTCTTTGTAAGAAGTTGGTCCGTCATAGTAATACCCTTTAACCCCTCTAAGGTTGGCTTAGTTGTAACGCGGTTTACAGATGGCAACTTTTAGAATCAATCGCAAGTTGCCTCTGTCACATCATCCAAAATAGAAATCCAGAGATGACTAGACTTCTGTGGATTAGCTGCGATAACTCGAATTTTGTATACACAGCTACTCAATTTCCTACAAGATTGGCAAACAACAAGAAATGAGGCTTCTACTTGTATGTTAATTGTAAGGGATTGCCTACATTGTATCTATGTTTTTAAATAAAGAAAGTGTAAAAAAATACGAAAATTATATTTAGATTTGTTTTAAAATGGCGTAAATCTAAACAAAATACGAATAAGTAAATTCTAGGTAAAGGTTAGGTAAATGACTTTCTTTGTAAAAATATTTCAAGACCTGCAATATTTGTTTATTTTTGTTACTCTTTTTTACAAGACCTATACAAAGGGATACGAACTCAGAGAAATAATCGATCGACTTATCTATAGTTTTACCTCCTAAAAGAGGATACCGTCTATTGACAAATCTACGATTGTTTCGATATCTAAAATCACGCATCCCGACCTCGAAAAATTACTGAAATTCTCCTATCCTAAATCCCGTATTTTCACGGATTTGTTCGCCTTCCGGTCACATCTCATGGCAAAATACCGACTAAATCTAAAATAAATTGAGAGAAATTCCGACCATGATACCCCAAATCGGTATAATACTACGCTTGAGTTTTATCCTGGCGATCGCCCTCCTCCTCAACCTTTCCACTACAGGCGTCGCGGCCGCATCGATCGACCCCTCAGCCCTCGCCCGCATCGACGCCACCGAAGTCCGCGTCAGCCTCGGCAGCCCTGACAACGAACTGAAATTCTTCCCCAACCAATTCGAGTTCGTCGCCGGACGCACCTACAAACTCCTCCTCAACAACCCCAGCCCGCAAAAACACTACTTCACCGCCAAAGACTTCGCCGACGCCAGTTGGACGCGGAAAGTCGAAGCCGGAAACGTCGAAATCAAAGGCGCCATCCACGAACTCGAACTCAAACCCGGCGCAGAAGCCGAATGGGTGTTCGTCCCCGAAAAACCGGGAACCTACGACTTGCGCTGTACCATCGCCGGCCACGCCGAAGCGGGGATGACGGGAACCATTCGCATCGTCAATCCCCAAGAATCAGTCTAACCATCACCCACGGAGCGATCGAATCGAATCTGCTAACGTAGATAGAGACCTATTGCGAACAAATCGCGATCGCTCCGGACAACGCGCCGCCTTGTTTCAAGCTTGCGAATTCCTGACCGCGAATTCCTAGCAGCCAAGAAGCTGCGGCATCCGTTGCCCGCCGTACATTTCCCCGACAGAATAAGAAAAGGCACTCGAGAATCGTCCCCATGAATATCTTTAGCGATTTACTGGCTTCCTCTGAGAAATCAAAATCTCGCGAGAAATCGCAGCTTCCCGGCTTGAAAAAACAACGCCGCCGCATCGAAATCAAGTCCAAGCGCGAAATCGAGATTATGCGACAGTCGGCGAAAATCGTCGCCACCGTCCTCAAAGAAATCTCAGAAATGACCCAACCGGGGATGACGACCGCCGACCTCGACGCCCACGCCGAAAAACGAATTCGGGAAATGGGGGCTAAGCCCAGCTTCAAAGGCTATCACGGTTTCCCCGCCACCATCTGCGCCAGCGTCAACAACGAAGTGGTTCACGGTATCCCCAACCCGAAAAAAGTCTTGAAAGAAGGAGACGTGCTGAAAGTGGATACCGGGGCGTTTTACCAAGGCTTCCACGGCGACTCCTGCGTGACTATCCCCGTCGGGAAAATCTCCCCGGACGCCGAAACCTTGGTTCGCGTCGCCGAAGAAGCGTTATATAAAGGTATCGAACAGGTCAAAGCCGGGGCGTACCTCCTCGACCTGGCCGGCGCGATTCAAGACCACGTGGAAGCCCACGGGTTCAGCGTCGTGGAAGAGTTTACCGGCCACGGCGTCGGTCGCAACCTCCACGAAGAACCGTCGGTGTTCAACTTCCGCACTCGGGAAATGCCCAACGTGAAGTTACGGGCGGGAATGACGTTAGCCATCGAACCGATTCTCAACGCGGGGTCGAAGCATACGCGCATCCTCTCGGATAAGTGGACCGCTGTAACCATCGATAATTCTTTATCGGCGCAGTTCGAGCATACTGTGTTGGTGACGGAAGACGGTTACGAAATTCTGACCGATCGCAGTCAGGTTTAAGGTTCGATCGTCAGGTACGAACTCCACTCGACTTCGCCAGACCCCCGGTATCTCGAGGATGCTGGGGGTCTGCTTGAAGGAGAGAACGTCAATTCAGCAGCCCGTAAATATCGTTATATGGCTTTTAATTGTTAATTTTTTCTAATTAAGTGACCTCAAACCTCAAATTTCACTTAAAATGCTCGTAATTCATAGCTATGTTGGGGGAGCGCGTTAAAGGCGTCCTCAAGAAAGTTGCGACACAACCGAACCCAGGCTTAGTCGGGCAACCCAGGTAGAAGAACGCCGACTAAGAGGTTTTTTTTCGATCGAACTCGACAGATAACGACAGATAACGACAGATAACGACCTTCTCGTTGAAGGGCGGTCGATGGATTTGTGAATGTGAATTCAAGTCCCCAAACCCTGTTTTGAAAAGAAACATTTTTGAAAATAAACATTGAAAACAAACAGGGAAAAACGACCCTAGGCTTGAATTTTTAAAAAGTTGATTTTTATTTCAATTTTTTTCAACTTTCGCAGAATTCAACCGAGACCGCTCCCAAAAGTCGATCGAATTTTAGAGAATTTATTCACCCAATCCGTCTTTTTTTCTCAAGACTTCCCAACTCCATCAAGGCGTTAGGGAGAAAAGGAGACGAAGGTTTTCTCAACCGAATTTATTTCGGATAGAAAAGTAAAAAAGAGGTCGATCGAGCCATCCCTATCGCCAAGGAGAGCATCATGGCCACCGAATTTGAAAAACTGCAAAAATTCAAAGACATCTTTGGATTATCAAACGCATTTACAGACGAACCTTCCTTTTTTGTCAGCAACTTAAGCGTCAGTCAAAACGGACTTTTTGTCGGAGAAAGCACAACGCTAACCTTTCAAGTTAAAGCCGCCAATCCCAGTTCCAGCCCAGGCATTCAACTGTTTGAAGTAGACGAAACCGGGGAAGCGAACCTAGTTGAAATTTTAGTCGATGACGGCAATGTTGCCATCGGAGACGACATTGCCGGAGATGGCGTTTTCAGCGGACAAATTACCCTATCTCCCGACAGTCCCGGTCAAAAAACCTATTTTGCAACAATTCCCAATTCCGACGAAGAAACCGACAACCTTCAAATTGATATCGTCCAACCGTTAACGGACGAACAATGGCAAACCATTTTAGACTTTAACCAACAAGTCGAAAGCAATTTTGTCGAACTGCTAGATTCCGGTCAATCTTCCGAACAAGCGATCGCGAACATCGTCGCCGACTTACAAGCCAATCCCGAACGAGCCAAGTCCGAAAGTATTGTAGCTACCGCCAGTGAAGTGCTTTGGGAAACCCCAGAAGGGATTTTAACCTTTTTAGATTCTCAATCCTATCTTGGCGGAGAAGAGCGAGGCGTGAACATCGGAACCGAACAGGTTTCAAAAAACGCCCCCGACGACACCACAACCAGCGCAGCGAGTTTTCAAACCCAAGCCTTATCAACCCTTAATTCCAGTTGTAACAACGCACTGGTTTTAGGCCCTTATGCCAACGAGTTTGAACCCAATGATGAAACCAATGAAATTGCCCAAACTTTAGAAAATGCGGGTTTCAACGTCATCGAAAAACGCAACGAGAGCGACGACGATCGAAATGTCAACGTAGAAGATTTCAAAAACCTACATCTTTACGATGTTGTTGCCATTTCCAGTCACGGCGGAAATTGGGGAGGCAAAGGTATCATTGTTACGACCTCACAACAGGATAATCCCGAAAATCGCGACTTATACGAAGTCGATCTTCAAACCCAACGACTTGCTCTCTCCAGCAGTAACACCTACGCTGTTACGTCTTCTTTCTTTGAAACCTACACGGGTGAAATGTCCGACACGATTGTATATATCGGATCTTGTAGTAGTACAGCAAACGACGCCCTCGCTCAGACCTTTCTTGACAAAGGAGCCGCTGCATTTATCGGGTATTCGGACACCGTTGGTTCGGGATTTGCCAACGAACGAGGTCAGCGAGTTTTTGAAGAATTGGTTGCCGGAACGACCGTCGGTCAAATTACGGGCATCAATCAAGATCGAGAAACCGATGATACTCCAGCATTATTCCAATTATTTGGAGACGAAAACGCCACCATTTCCCTAGCAGAATTCAAAAATGGAGATTTTGAATCGGGGGATTTGAGCTGTTGGTCAATCCAAGGCGATACCCGCGTCATCACAGCACTCGGTTCGCTGCAACCGCCAGAAGGCAATCAAATGGCGATTATCAGTACGGGTTTGGGTTCGGTCAACGACAGCCAAAGTGAAATTGCACGGAGTTTTCTCGTACCGGAAAATGCCGAAAATTTGCGGTTGACTTATAACGTCGTTTCCGAAGAACCGTTGGAATTTGTCGGAACTGCATTTGACGATCAGTTTGATATTTTGCTCGATGGCGGAACCCTCGCGAGCGAACGAGTGAACACTTCCGCGTGGCAGTCGATCGATGGCATTGATTTCTTCGGCGGCGACAGTACAGTTTACGAAACTGGTTGGGAAGAAGTGTCGATCGATCTGACGCCCTATCGCGGACAAATCGTCGATTTACAAATCCGAACGTTCGATCGAGGCGATTCACTCTTCGATACCGCCGCCCTCATCGATGACATTCGCATTGAAATGGTGTAAAAAATTCGCTCGAACACCATGAAGCCATGTCTAGAAATACCTCTTCCACAACATCTACATTTTTAGAACCAACGTTACGATTAGTGTGGTAACGATTCCGTGGGAATTTACATCACCTAAAATCGAAGTAAAGCCCCTCTCGGTGTGAGGAGAACCAACCATGTCTAAAATTTCCATCATTTCCCAAATCGCCCCCTCAGCATTAGTGGCAACAGCCCTGTTAAGTGCTTTTCCCGCCAACGCCGCAGAAATCCCAACCTCCCCCGCCAGCAAAATAAATCCAGAAGAGACCGTTACCAAAGGACTCAACCCAACCTCCCAACCCACAGAAGTCCGACTGGCACAAGTCACCTCCGTATCCCAACTCTCCGACGTACAGCCGACAGACTGGGCGTTTCAAGCCTTACAATCCCTCGTCGAACGCTACGGCTGTATCGCCGGATATCCCGACAGTACCTATCGCGGCAACAACTTCATGACCCGCTACGAATTCGCCGCTGGGGTCAACGCCTGTCTCGACCAAATCGTTGCCCTCATCGGCGGCGGTGAAACCATCGACCCCGCCGACTTAGCCACCGTTCGCCGTTTGCAAGAAGAATTCGCCGCCGAACTGGCCGCATTGCGGGGACGAGTCGACGGCTTAGAATCCCGCGTGGCGGAACTCGAAGCCAACCAGTTCTCCACGACAACGAAACTCAACGGAGAGGTGATTTTTTCGATCGCCAACGCCTTCGATACCGAAGAAGGCAACGAAGAAACCGTGTTTCAAAACCGAGTTCGCTTGGATTTCGTCACCAGCTTCAGCGGACGCGATCGACTGCTGACGCGGCTACAAGCCGGAAACAGCGTTCCCTTCGGCATCAACGGCAACAACGACGGCATCGACTTCGGGGCTTCTGCCGAAGGGGTTCTGTCCTCCCAAGTCTTCGGCGACTCCAGTAACACCGTCAACATCTACACCCTGGCTTATACCTTCCCCGTTGACGACAAATTCGAGGTGACGATCGCCGCCAACGGCGTGCGCTTTGCCGACTTTACCCCCACGCTGAACCCCTATTTCGACGACAACGACGGCGGCAACGGTTCCCTGAGTGCCTTCGGACAACACAACCCGATTTACCGTCTCGGCGGCGGGGCGGGGTTGGGATTAAACCTGAACTTCACCGATTCGTTGCAGTTTACAGCGGGGTACTTAGCCGGAGAAGCCAGCAGTCCCCTGTCTGGCGACGGTTTGTTTAACGGCGACTTCGCCGCGTTAGGACAGTTGACGTTCCGCCCCAACCCGGATATCGGCGTCGCCGTCACCTATAATTACGGCTACTTCGGAGAAGGCAACTTCGCCTTTAACAACGGCGATGCTTCGGGATTCGACAATACCGGAATCGGGTTTGCGGGGACGGCGATGGCGAACGGTGTCGGTGCCACCAACCCAATTACGAGTCATTCGATCGGGGCAGAAGTGTCCTGGGCGGTGGCGGACAGCATTCACGTCAACGCCTGGGGCGGCTATACCGATATCGAGTTGCAGAACGACGATCTCGACGGTGAAATCTGGAACTGGGCGTTAGGATTGGCGTTTCCCAACTTGCTGTTACCGGGCAACGTTGGCGGGATTGTGGTGGGATCGCAGCCCTATCTCGGGGGGTTGGAGGATAACAACAGCTTCTTCGACAACGATGTGCCGTGGCACGTCGAAGGCTTTTATCGGGTGAACATTAGCGATAATATTTCGGTCACGCCGGGATTCGTGTGGTTGGTCAATCCCAATCAGGACGCTGATAACGACGGTTCCGTGGTGGGTACGATTCGCGGTACGTTTACCTTCTAGGGGCGATGGAGGTTGATAGTTAACAGTTGATAACGGGGATTGGGGAATCTCCCCATCTCCCCATCTCCCCATCTCCTCATCTCCTCATCTCATCATCCCCTCATCTCCCCATCTCCTCATCTCCTCATCTCATCATCTCCCCATCTTTCCATCATGATTGCGATCGCGATCGCATCAACAACCCCGAGACTGTCACGAGGACACCCTTCAAACTGTCACAGGAGCGGGGGGACGAGAATCAGTCGGTTAACCGTTAGCGATCGTCGCGCCTCAAGCTATTCAAAGAAATAATAGTGACCAACGAGCTAATTTACTGATGGTGCGTTGGATGACTACTCCTAAACCGAGGCTTTCGGTCTCACACTCTCCTCGTTGCGAGTTTGTGTTTGAGTTACGAACGCAATTACAAACTCTGCTGTGGTCGGTTGAGTTACTCGAAATCCGTTTAAATTCTCCGAAATCTCAAGCTGAAGACCGACAATACCTCCATACTCAAATTCAACAAGTCCGAGAAACCGTCGAACGAACCTGTGCTTTGCTCGATCGCCCCGGTCGTTCTCATTATGATTGCGGTACTACGGACGAAACGGCGAGTCTCGATACACTTTCACCGTGATTTTACAGTCTAAACTATCCATGAGGTGCGATCGATCTCACACCGATCGCACGCGGGCGCGCACAACCGCTCTTAACAGACGGTCGATCGCCCGAGCTTCCTCTTCTGAAAGCGATTCGTCTAGCATCGCGGCCATCAACCCATAGCGATCTCCGAGGGTCACTTCTTGGGTGTCCGCTACCGCCGCCAAAATTTCTGGAATTGCACCAGGACGTAGCATGACTTGAGGATCTCGATATCCGACTCGTCGATTGCTTTTTACATAGTCCACTGATGCTTGACTAAATGTTTTCACGTAAGTTAACACAGTAATAACCTCTTTAATATAAGTAATATCACTTAAAAAACGAACCATGACAAGTCCATCCTCAGTTAATTCCCCCCTTGCGATCGTGAACGAGAGTCCGCCGCGACAACCCCATTCAAACGCCGACAGCGAATCCTTCAAAGAGCTGTCCCACGAATTTCGTTCGTCCCTCAACACCATCTTGATGTCCGTCGAACTCCTCGAGGACGACGACACCGACGAGGAAGAATGTCAGAGTTATCTCGAATTCATTCGCACAGCGGCGGAAGAGATCGATCGCCGCCTCGCAGAATAAATCAGGACATACGAGAAGGAGGCGATCGCAAACCGGGCTTTCGCACTCGCATATCCGTTCTCAATTCGCTTCTTGTCCCGATGTGATAGCATGACCGCAGATTTTTTTCCGACTCGAGCGTAATTCCTATGACCTGGCAACGTCCTGACGGTCGCCCTCTCGATCGCCTGCGCCCAGTCAGCTTCGAACTCGACTTCACGCGCTTCGCCAAAAGTGCCGTGTTAGCGCGATGCGGTAACACGCAAGTTCTCTGCAGCGTCACCGTGACACCCGGCGTTCCCAAATTCCTGCAAGACAGCGGACAGGGATGGCTGACGGCCGAATATCGAATGCTGCCAAGTGCGACGCCGCAACGTCAAGCCCGCGAACTCCTCAAACTCTCCGGGCGCACTCAAGAAATCCAACGGCTCATCGGCCGCAGTTTGCGGGCTGCCCTCGACCTTAAATCCTTGGGAGAACGGACGATTATCGTCGATGCAGACGTACTGCAAGCGGACGCCGGAACCCGTACCACTGCAATTACTGGGGGTTGGGTGGCCCTGGCCGACGCCCTCAACACCTTAGTACGAGAAGGAGAACTCGATCGATCGCCCTTGCGCCACGCCATCGCCGCCGTCTCCGTCGGTCTCATCGGCGAGGACGCCGTTCTCGATTTGCAATACGAAGAAGACGTCGCGGCCGACGTAGATTTTAACGTGGTGATGACCGAAGAACTTCAGGCCATCGAACTCCAAGGCACCGCCGAAGACGGCAGTTTTTCCCGAACTCACCTCAACCAATTACTCGACCTGGCCGAACGGGGAATTAAAGATCTCCTCGCCGCTCAAAAACAGGCATTAGACGGACGAATCGAGCCGTAGGGTGCGTGACGCGGAAAAATCGGCTGTGGCATCGGAGGCCGAGAACTCCTCACGCAGCGATCGCTGGCGCCGCTGCAATCCCTTTAACTTTTGAGGGGTTCACCGGAGCTATAAGTCCCGCGCTGTATGCGAAGCCTCAGCGTCGGGATACATGGACTCCCCTTGAGAAGTCGATTCCCCTCGATGGGGATGAGACAAGCATTTGCATTGGCTATGGCTTGTGGCACACTATAGCGATGTAGCCCAGGGACTCTGGGGAACGGAAACAGCCTGTCAAGTCGAGCGAGCGGATGCCGAACCGAGTTCGGCATCATTCGAGTCGAGCGTCGGTCTGTCGGGGGTCTATGACCTAGATAAGTGGCGTGGGGCAGGAATACTCAAGAGCGATCTTGGGAAGCCCGCGCTGTACCCGTAGGGTCAGCGTCGGAAGGATGTCACAATATATCAAGCTAGATTATCGATCGCCCAAAGCGCAACCACCTAACCCCTATGAACGTTTTCCGTCAATTTATCGCTCCAGCTCTCATCGTCCTGGTGTTCCTGCTGGCCTTAGTCGCCACCAGCGCCCGGATTTTCATTCCCGGCGGCTTGAGCGAACCCGTATCCGTCGAATCCCCCGCCCCCTCTTCCCTCAGTCAGTCCCAGTCCTAACCTTGTGGCCTTGGATTTTCTGCCCGGTTATCACTTACACGAAGGATCGAGCCTCGATCGCGCGCGGTTGGTGAAATTCGCTCAGCGCACCTACCGCGAACTCTACCCCGATCGCGACTTTTCCCACCTCGCCCAAACCATCGAACAGTATTTCTCCGCCAAAACCCCCGTTTGGTGGGTCGAAGCCGAAGCGGCCCAAGACAACGAACCCATCGCCTGTTTGTGGTTGGGAAACGCCATCGACCAACTCGGGGGCGATCGTCACGCCCATATTTTCCTCGTCTACGTGGCGCCGCCCCACCGACGGCGGGGAATCGCCACCGCCCTGGTTCGCCACGCCGAAACCTGGGCGAAAAGCCGGGGCGACACCCAAATCGGCCTGCAAGTTTTCGCCGACAACGATCGCGCCATTACCCTCTACCGAAAACTGGGCTACCACACCCTATCCTGGTGGATGGTCAAACCGCTCGATCGCCCCTAATACTCCATCCTTTCCCGATCGGCTAGATTTCAAGAAGGGGGGATGGTCAGGTTCGGCAAAACCAGTATTTGAAATTCGGATTCCGTATAAAATGCGAAAAAGGATGCAGCGAACGCCACATCCTTCGAGGTGAGGAGCGAGTGTTATACCAGAGAATTACGACTTTGTTCCCGTCACCTTTTGGGAAAAGTCAGTAATTTTGCTTTGTAATTCCGTGCGAGCCTCTGCGGTGAGCAAATACCGGAAAATAAACCATCCCGAATAACCGATTCCCACCAGTTCGAAGAGGGGCGACAACAGGGGGATATCGTTAATCGCATCGACGATCGAGGCGACCAAGTAAATGGCGACGAGCGCCCCAACCACCAAACCGACGTTGATCAGCGGCTTTTTATATTCCGAGAAAAACTTCCCGACGTAATCGAAAAGATCCGAGAGAATCGACAGAACTTGAGCTTTGACCTCTTCAAATCGGTCGTCCGTCGCCTCGGGGTTAGACAGTTGAATTTTACCGCCTTCAGAAGCCGGAACGGCCGCCTCCGGAGCGTCTTGTTCGGGAGTTTGCACTTCGTTGGGGTTTGTTTCTGGACTCATAGTTGACAACCTCGTAAATAACAACGTCGATTATATTAGAGCTTTCCGAGCCGTCGGCAACAGCCGAAACCTTCGATCGATCCGAAATATGGACTGGCGTTCAAACTTTCCTGACAGTAAGGCAGAGACCGAAAAATTGCAAGAGAACCCCCACATCCGACTGAATCCCACCACCGACATTTTGGCAAATTTCCCCGTTCGGGGGTCTGTCGATCGCCGTTAAATTTCCTATGACTGCTTCCCTAACCCTGATGTCTTCCGTTTTCGATCGCACCATCGAACCCCTACCCAACGACGTCGTCAGAGCGATCGCCGCCGGAGAAGTCATCGACTCCCCCGCCGCCGCCGTCCGCGAACTGGCCGAAAACGCCCTCGACGCCGGCGCCACCCGCATCTGTATCCATATCGATCTCGATCGCTGGGCCGTGCGCGTCAGCGATAACGGTTGCGGCATGACCCGAGACAACCTGCGCCGCGCCGCCACCGCCCACAGCACCAGCAAAATTCACCGCTTCGACGACCTCCACCGCATCACCAGCCTGGGCTTTCGCGGCGAAGCCCTCCACAGCCTAGCCAACCTCTCCCGTTTGGAAATCCACAGCCGCACCGCCGACGGCGACGGATGGCGTGCCGTTTACGATCGCCAAGGAACCCCCCTCGCCCTCGAACCCGCTGCCATCGCCCCCGGAACCGTCGTCACCGTCCGCGACCTGTTTCGCGACTGGCAGGGACGCCGCGACGCCCTCCCCAGTCCCGCCCAGCAATTCCGCGCCGTTCAACTGACCGTTGCCAACCTGGCACTCTGCCACCCCCGCGTCAACTGGCAAGTGTGGAAACAGGGCAAACGCTGGTTTTCCCTCAGCGGCAGCCCCAACCCGAAAACCCTCCTCGTGCAACTGTTACGGGGGGTGCGTCCGGAGGATTTGCGGGAAGTCTCCCTTCCTCCGGACTCCCGAGAGGCGTTAAAAGACCGTTTAAAAGACCGACTAGACCTGGTTCTGGGACTGCCCGATCGCTGCCACCGCCACCGCCTAGACTGGCTGAAATTCGCCGTCAACGGTCGCGTCGTCAACGTACCAGAACTCGAACAAACCGCCCTCTCAGCCCTGTCGCGGATGCTGCCCCGCAACCGCTATCCCCTGGGTTTCGTTCACCTGCAGGTCTCCCCAGACGCCATCGACTGGAACCGCCACCCCGCCAAAACCGACCTGTATCTCACCCAAATCGAAACCTGGCAAGAACGGCTTCGCCGCGCCATCGATCGCGCCTTGCGCCTCGACGAAACCCAACAAGAGGCACCCCGTTCACCGCGAATGCAACAACTACTGAAAGTCTCCGCCTCCAAAGCCAGTTACCGCCTCGACGACGAGAACCCAGACCGACCCTCGACCCCCCTGATGCCCCTGCGAGCCGTCGGACAGGTCAGCAATACTTATATCGTGGCCGAACATGCCGACGGCGTTTGGTTGGTCGAACAGCATATCGCCCACGAGCGCGTTTTGTTCGAAGAATTTCGCGACCACTGGCAACTCGTCGAACTCGAACCGCCCATCGTCTTACAACAGTTGAGCGATCGCCAACTCCAGCAATTACAAGCCTTATCCATCGACGTCGAACCCTTTGGCGAAGGACTTTGGGCAGTGCGTCAAGCCCCCGCCCCCCTCGCCCAACGGGACGACTGCGCCGACGCCCTCTTAGAACTCTCCCAAACCCCCGACTTAGAAGCCGCGCAAGTGGCGACCGCCTGTCGCAGCGCCATCCGCAACCGCAGGATTCTCACCTTGCGGGAAATGCAAACCCTACTCGATCGCTGGCAGCAAACCCGCCATCCTCACACCTGTCCCCACGGACGCCCCATCTATTTAGCCTTAGACGAATCCTCCCTCTCCCGCTATTTTCGCCGCCATTGGGTCGTCGGAAAAAGCCACGGCATTTAAGTCATGGCATTTAAGTCATGGCATTTACACAACAATACGAATTGCTAAGCTGTCAAAATTTATATTGACAGTTGTAACCCAATGTCCACATAATTTTAGATTGTGTAAACTCGACACTCGTAAAGACCCTTGGCTAACGTAGTTGTAATCGGTGCCCAGTGGGGCGACGAAGGAAAAGGAAAGATCACGGACTTGCTCAGCCGCTCGGCGGATGTCGTAGTACGTTACCAAGGAGGAGTGAACGCTGGACACACCGTCGTTGTCAAAGACCGGACTTTTAAGCTTCACCTCATTCCTTCGGGGATCTTATATCCAGAAACCGAATGTATCATCGGTTCGGGAACGGTTATCGACCCCCACGTACTGATCGAAGAACTCGACCAACTCAACACCTTAAACGTCCCGGTCGATAACTTAAAGATCGCGCAGACGGCGCACGTTACAATGCCGTACCACCGCATGATCGACCAAGCCTCCGAAGAACGGCGAGGATCTCATAAAATCGGGACGACCAAACGGGGGATCGGTCCGACTTACGCCGATAAATCCGAGCGTACCGGAATTCGCATCCTCGACTTAATGGACCCGGACGGCTTGCGGGATACCTTAAAATGGACGATTCCCTATAAAAACGACATATTACAACGACTGTACGACTTACCGCCCCTCGATCCCGACGAAGTAGCCGATCGATATCTCGAATATGCAGACCGACTGCGCCCCCACGTCGTCGATGCCTCCCTCCGCATTAACGCAGCCGTGCGTTCTCGCCGGAACATCCTATTTGAAGGCGCTCAAGGCACCTTACTCGACCTCGACCACGGCACCTATCCCTACGTCACCTCCTCCAACCCCGTGGCGGGTGGCGCTTGCGTCGGTGCCGGCGTCGGACCGACGATAATCGATCGCGTCATCGGCGTAGCCAAAGCCTACACCACTCGCGTCGGCGAAGGCCCCTTCCCCACAGAAATGAGCGACGGAATCGGAGAAGTACTGGGGTCTCGCGGCGCCGAATTCGGCACCACCACCGGCCGGGCCCGTCGCTGCGGTTGGTTCGACTCCGTAATCGGCCGCTACGCCGTCCGCATCAACGGTATGGACTGTCTGGCCATTACCAAACTGGACGTTCTCGACACCCTCGAAGAAATCAAAGTTTGCGTCGCCTACGAAATCGACGGCGTGCGAACCACCGACTTCCCCAGTAACGCTCGTCAGTTCGCCCGCTGCAAACCCGTTTACGAAACCCTTCCCGGTTGGAAAAGCTCCACCGAAGACTGTCGCGAACTCGACGACTTACCCCCCCAAGCCCTCGATTACCTGAAGTTTCTGGCCGAACTGATGGAAGTTCCCATCGCCATCGTCTCCCTCGGCGCCGGACGCCATCAAACCATCATCGTCGAAGACCCCATCCACGGCCCCAAACGCGCTCTCCTCGACGCCAACGGAGCGCCCGTGGAAGGCTCGGCGTCTTAACCGTTGGACGCGATCGACCCCCGCCGTCGAGCTATCCAGGCATTTGAAAAATCGCCTGTGATACCATAGAATGCTTGGCTTTTTTGTAACGAAACGCAACAAACACCATGAAACTGACCGTAGAATGCAAGCCCAGACCCGAAGGTAGCAAACCCAACGCCTTGCGTCGCGAGGGTTGGATTCCCGCCGTTCTGTACGGCCACGAGGGCGATAAATCCATCTCCCTCATCGTGGACGAAAAATCCGTCCAACAACTGCTCAAAGAGCCGGCCGCCAGCACCAGCCTCATCGACCTCAACGTTCCCGACCTGTCTTGGAACGGAAAAACCCTGTTGCGGGAAGTCCAAACCCACCCCTGGAAAGGCTACCCCTACCACATCAGCTTCTTTTCCGTCGCCGCACAAGACAGCGTACAAATCGATTTACCCCTGCACTTCATCGGCGAACCCGTTGGCGTCAAATCCGGCGGCATCCTCGAAGCGCAAGTCACCGAAATTACCGTCCGCTGCGCTCCCAACAATATGCCCGAGTCCTTGGACATCGACGTATCTGGTTTGAAAATCGGTAAGAGCCTGCACCTCGACGAAATCGTATTTCCCGAAGGCGTCGAACCCGTCACCGATACCAACCTGTTAGTCGCAGCGATTCAAGTGCCTCGCGGCGTCCAAGTCGACGAAGAAGAAGGAGAAGCTTCCGACGAACCCGAAGTCATCCTCGAAGCCTAAATATCGGTGTCCGAGACACCTCACTCAGAACCAGGGATCGACCCTGGTTTTTTTGTGCCGAAGGAACAAGGAGGACACGATCGACTGTTAAGATCGGTTGCGGTTGGGCTATGTGGCCGCCGTCGAACTGACCCGTCATTTTTTTTTCAATATGGATCGATACAACGTTTACGCTATTGGCAACGCCCTCGTCGATATGGAGTTTGAGGTCACAGAAGACCTGTTGTCGCAACTGAAAATCGACAAAGGCGTGATGACCCTCATCGACGAAGACCGCCATCACGAACTCGTTGACGAACTGCTGAAATACGAGGTCAAAAAAGCCTCGGGAGGGTCGTCGGCGAATACGGCGATCGCCGTCAGTCAGTTCGGCGGACGGAGTTTTTACTCCTGTCGCGTCGCTAACGACGATACGGGACTGTTTTACGTGGAAGATTTGGAGCGTTGCGGTGTCGCCAGCAACGTCCACCCGGAACATCGTCCCGACGGCGTGACGGGTAAATGCTTGGTGTTCGTGACGCCGGACGCCGATCGCACCATGAACACTCACTTGGGAATCGCGGGGGATTTTTCGACCAGCGATTTGGTTCCCGAGGCCATCGCCGCTTCGGATTATCTCTACATCGAAGGCTATTTGGTCGCCTCGCCTCCGGGAAAAGCCGCCGCGATCGAAGCTCGCAATCTCGCGCAACAGGCGGGAAACAAGACCTCGCTGTCCCTGTCTGACCCCAATATGGTGAATTTCTTCAAACCCGGTTTGTTGGAAATTATCGGTTCTGGGATGGATTTCATTTTCGCCAACGAAAGCGAAGCGATGAAACTGGCGGAGGCGAAGGACATCAACGACGCGATCGCCTATTTGAAAACCCTCTCCAAACAGTTCGCGATCACGTTAGGCTCGAAAGGCTCGTTGATTTACGACGGAAATACCGTGTTGGAAATTCCCTCGGTGTCCGTAAAGGCGATCGATACCGTCGGCGCCGGAGATATGTACGCCGGAGCCTTACTCTACGGGATGACCCACGGAATGAACTTCAAAGCTGCTGGAAACCTGGCGTCTCGAGCCGCTGCTCGCGTCGTCTCCAGCTTGGGACCTCGTTTAGAACCCGACGAAACACAATCTCTGTTAGCGGCGTAGGGTGCAGATCGTGAGGTGATGGGATCGTGAGGTGATGGGATGATGAGGTGATGGGATGATGAGGTGATGGGGAAATTTTTCCGGGTCACCTTGTCACCTTGTACTTGGTTAAAAATGAATTGAGATGTATCCCCTCGAATTTCCAGTTTCAAACACACAAGCGAAATCCCGAAAAAATCTGACGAATATGGGGATAATACCAGTTGCGAAACGCAGTCCGTAACGCCCAAGGTCGCGTTGCCCAACTTCCCCCGCGTAAAACGTAATGGTTCCCGTCAAAATAGGCTTGAGAATAGCCTGGATAGGGAAAAAAATCAAACCCTGAATAGCCTTCAAAAGTCGTCGCCGTCCATTCCCAAACATTGCCCAACATATCCCAACAGCCCACCGGAGAAACGCCGTCGGGATAAGCATCAACAGGCGTCGTTCCTCGGTTGAACAAACGGTGATTGCAACGGGACGCATCGGGGAAGTCGTTCCCCCAAGGATAGGCGTAACTTTCACCCGTTTGCGGGTTACAGCGGGCAGCTTTTTCCCATTCCGCTTCCGTGGGGAGTCGCTTCCCGACAAACTGAGCGTAGGCGTTGGCTTCATACCAACTGACTCCACAAACTGGATAATTGTCGAACTCTGGGTTATTCGTCCAATACAACTGCTGAGAAATACCGTTTTCGTGCAGCCATTGCCATCCCGCTTCCGACCAATATTGTCGCTTGTCGTATCCCCCCGCTTCGATAAACTGTCGGTATTGACCGCAAGTCACGGGGTATCGATCGATCTGAAATTCTTCCACAAACCGGCGATGGCGAGGTCGTTCGTTATCCGCCGCTTCTACCCCATCGTTACCCATCTCGAACTCGCCACCGGGAACTGTCACGCTGTCGAATTCTAGCTGCGAGTTCGACCCCGGCTTAGAAAACGGTAAAGCGGATAAATTCTGTTGTTGCAACACCAACGCCACCGTTTCGCTATGTTGGCTTTCGTGTTGCAAAATAAACCACCAAAGCGGTTTTTGTTCCTCAATTGGGGCAACGTCGAGATAGTGAAATACCTCATCTCGAATTCGTTGCAAATAGTCGCAAGTTTCCTCAAAACTGGGCAGGTTCACCCGTTCCGTTTTCGGCAAACCGTCGGCGGCGTACAACCGATGAAACTGAGGCTGCATCGGCGAAGTTCCCGCCAGATGGCGCAACAGCCACAGTTCCTCGGTAAAGCCAATATGTCCCAAATGCCACCCCGCCGGACTGAACTCGGGATGAGACTGACAGCAAAACGCCGCGTTGTCGAGTTCTGCAAACTGTTTGAGGGTAGTTTGGCGACATTGCGTAAAAGCGTCGCGGAGGATATCTTTAGTCGAATTGGGCGAATTAGTCGAGATAGTACCAGTCAAACTCACGATCTTCTCCTACACACACGAGGCTACTGTCTGGAAACGCTTGCCAATTTCCGGGGAACAGAGGTTCCGAGGCGATTAACACTGCGTTGGGAAAGGCAGCATCGTCCTTTATCCAATACAGAGAGGGGGCGGTGGCGTGGCTGGCGAAGCGGCTGGCGACGAGGCTGCGTCCGTCGCTGAGAACCAGGTTCGCCGAGAGACGGGTGTTGTGAGTCTCCGCCAGTTGTCGTAATTCCAGCAGCGTGGCTTTCAAGGCTTGCTGTAGCGTCCAGTTGGGGTGAGTTTGCCAGGTGTGTAACAGCAGGGCGAAAATATGTTCGGAATCGGTACTGCCTTGGATGCTTTGATAGAGTTCGTCGCTGAGACGTTCTCGGATGGGGCGATAGAGGGTATGGCGGAAGTTTTGGATAAAGCCGTTGTGGATGTAACTGAGAGTTTGGGAAACGAAGGGCTGACAGTTACTTAAATCGATCGCCTGTCCGGGTGTGGCGCTGCGAACGTAGGCGAGAATACAGTCTGAGGTGATGTAGCGACTGAGGGAGTCGAGATTTAAATCGCTCCAAATGGGTAATAGGCTTTTGTAGGTGAAGGGGCGATCGCTCTCAACTCCCTTCTCAGACCGAGAACCGTACCAGCCAATGCCGTAACCGTCGGCGTTGACGACGCCCGAGGTCATTTCGCGCGGTTCGTAACTTTGGACGACGAGGGAGTGTTCGGGGTCGCACAGCACTTGAGAAAGCTGTAGGTTCTCGCCGAGATAGCCCAACAAACGACACATGGAGCGATCGAGTAAGTTTGTCCCTCCGATCCTAGTGCAAAACGGTTTTGTTGGAAACGTTTCCTTCGGCATCCACATCGTAAAGCACGGGAATTCCCGTCGCCAGTTCCAATCCCGGCACTTCTTCAGGGCTGAGTTGGTCTAAGCGCATGATAATCGATCGCAGGGAGTTGCCGTGGGCGGCCACGAGAACGTTATCGCCGTGTTGGAGATGGGTCATAATCCGACTGTCAAAAAACGGTAACGTTCGCGCCACCGTATCTTCTAAACTTTCGCCTCCAGGGGGACGCACGGAAAACGATCGCCGCCATTCGTGAACCCGGTCTTTTCCGTATTTTTCGGCAGTTTTAGCTTTGTTCAAACCCTGCAAGTCGCCGTAATAGCGTTCGTCCAACGCCATCGACGTAAACACGGGCAGTTCGATGCTTTCGTCCCCCTCGTATTTATCCCAACCGTGCCAGTGGGGGTCGTCGGCTTCGTGTTTGAGAACCGGACTTCTCCCCTGACAAACTTCCTCGTATTCCGTCAAGCAAATCACCGCCGTTTCGATCGCCCGAACCAACAAACTGGTAAAACAGACATCCACAGCATACTCGCGAATTTTCTCAGCGGCTTTGCGGGCTTCTTCCCGTCCCAACCGACTCAGGGGAACGTCAACCCAACCCGTAAACTTGTTGGCTGCGTTCCAGGTACTCTGTCCGTGGCGGACGAGGATAAGTTTCGCCATAGTGGGTTCACCTTTCGCGAGAGATCGATCGCATCTTAACGAACCCAGTTAAAGGAAAGGTGATGGGGAGACAAGGGAGACAAGGGAGATACTCATCATCTCCTCATCTCCTCATCTCCTCATCTCCTCATCTCCTCATCACTCCGTCAGAACCGTCAACACCTGGGGCGGCGTCGAATCCGGGGGATAGATGAAATCGACTTCCACGAGTCGCTGGTTGCGCGGTTGGATGTTGAGGGTGACGAGGGGGTCTCCGGCTTGGCCGCGACGTTGGACGAGGTGAACGTAGCGGGTTTGGGGTTTTCCCTCGTCGTCGTTGTATTGCAGACGCACGATTCCTCGGAAAAACACTCGGTTTTCGGGAGGATCGAGAAAGGTTAACCCGCCGTTGACGAGATCTTGTTTGACGGGGGTTTGAAACAGTAGCGAGACTTGGCGGGGGTTGCTGCTGGGGTTGAACAGGGGAAGGGTCAGGTTGTATTCGATACCGTAATTTCCGTGGGCGTAATAGGCGGTGTCGGGATAGCGGCGCACCAGTTGGGCGCTTTGGATTTGTTCGGTTCCTAAACGGCCGCGATGAAGGGTACTCAGACCGTAGGAAAACGATCGCCCCGGTTCGGGAACGGTCAATTGGGGCGGATCTTCGCTTTCAAGTTTACCGGAATCCACCAGTTGGGCTTCCCAGCGCGACCCCAGAGCGACCCCCGCCACGCGAGAGTAAATCATGGAGTCTACGTCGTAGATGCGATCGATCGGAGTGGGTTCGAGATCTCGCGGTCCGGACAAGCCTGCGGTATCGAGGAGAGTTTTCCATTCTTCGAGGGTGGGAATGCGTTCGTTACCGCCGTTGCGGGGGGCGAACATGGCCAAACAGGCGACGTAAACCGGCCCGTCACTTAACAGGCGCAGCAAGGTCGATCGCCCGTTACTGGAGGGAACCACGCGACCGACGGGAATCGGCAGGTTCATCAACATCCGGTAGTCGCCGGGTTTGAGTTCGAGGACGGCGGGCCAGTTTCCTTGACGTTTTCCCCGTAAGACATCGTTGGTGGCGCGACTTCCGGGCCCCGAGTACACGGTTCCCAGGCGATCTTCGACGTAATTGGGAAGTTCGACGAACAGGGCGTCTGGGCGGGTGAGATAGCTGGCGCCGTGGAGGACTTCGACGCGCACGGTGCGATCGCTGGGATTGTGGAGTATCAGCCCTTGAAACAGGGTTCGGGTTTGCGATCGCGTGCGGGCCCGAGCGATGTGGTGGGTAAAAATGTCGAACCGTCCCTCGAAGGTGTAATCGAGATGAGCGTCGGGATGGGAGCGGTCTTCCGGAGGAAACGTCGAGAGTAGAATTCCCTCTTCGAGGACGACTTCGGGGCTGTTGCTGTTGAACACGGGAACGTCATCGAGTCGCCCCGGAAGCGGCCGCATTTCTGTGGGAAAAAAGACTTCGACGGACGGCACTTCTTCAACCTCTTCTTCGGGAGGGGGTGAGGACTCCGAGGGGGACGACTCGGGGGTCGAGACTTGCGCCATCTGGGAGGAGAGGGGATTTTCTGACAGGGGTGTGTGAGGTTGCGCCATCCAAATCGGCACGGGTGTCAGCGCAGCAAACAGAGAGAGTGAGAGCATTCGGCCATACAGCGACACTGACCGATCACTATACCGGATCGGTGTTGCGACAGATTCGCGAGTAGGGGGATTCTCTCCTGGCCGTCCTGTTGCTGCCAACGGCGAACTTTGAAGATGGGTTGGGGGTTCAAAGGCCTAAAAGATATCTCGAGGCGGATTTGGGAAGCAGTTTTTCCAGGGCGTAAATGAAGGTGACGTTCAGGACTAACACCCCAATTAATAAGAGTAAAAATGAGGGAAAAATGGGTACGAAAAAGTGATGAATTAACAGCCGACCTTCGAGGTTGACGATCGGAGCGTGAATCAGGTAGATGGCGAAGGAATATCTTGAAAGGGTTTTTAGGGGTTTTAGAGTGCGATCGAACGGCAAGCATCCCAAGAAAAATAAAACCGCATAAATCTGCGATGAAAGCTTTGTAAAATTGTTGGCGTCATTGATTGTTAAGCTCGAAAAATAGATGGCATTTCGTTCGTAAATTGTGAGGGCGATCGCACAAGCTATCGCCATCCAAATTTCTTTTTTTCGGGATATAACCCAGGGTCTCACGCGCTCGTAATGTTGTCCGATATACCATCCTAGAATAAAGAAAAATACCCAATCCAAAATCAAGCGATCGCTGAGGTAATGGAGGGGGGGAATTATCCCAAACAAGGCACTGTACCGCACGAGAGTAGAGCCAAGCTGAACTCCAAGCGCAATGGCTAAACCTCGCGTTCCAATGGTTTTAATCTTGAATTTGACGAGTATCCACCACAACAGATAAAACTGTAAAATTAAAATGATAAAATAGTATACATAAACACTTTTACCTAAAATTAAATTGGGAATAATATTTGATAGGCTACGATTTTTAACAATAAAAATATAAAAGAATTCAAATATTAAAGACCATAAGACATAAGGCGGAACGACGCGCAAAAGTCGTTTTTTGAGGGTGGCATTGGGGTTTTCAAAATTTTGAGGAACGTAAGAGAGCCAGAAGCCACTGAGAAGAATAAAGGTCGGCACACAAAACCGTTGTAGTTGGTTGATGGCCAACAGCATTAAATTGAAGCTCGAACCGCGTTCGACTTCCGGTAAAAACGCACCGCTAACATGAATAATAACAACACCCAAAATCGCGAAGCTGCGAAGTAAATCAAACTCGGGCAAACGGGTGCGAGAAGCCGGGTAATAAGTGTGAGAAACTGACGCTGTCATGATGTCGTTTCCAAAAGGTTGAATCCGGGGAAAGTTAATCGGTATATCCTAACTTTTGGTTTAACTGTCGCACCTCTTTCAGTTCTGTGTAAGCCTCGAGAACCTCGGGGCTGAAATTTTGACGGTCTTTCATAGTTTTGACGTCGATCGCCGTTCCGAGCGCCCGATGTTGCGGGGCTTCGTGGGCTTTGACCCCTTGGCCGCTAGTACCCCATAAATTCATTTTGTCGTCGGCGTGTTCGAAGCGTCCGTAATCGAGCATATCCTCTTCAAATTCGTATCCCAAAAATTCCACGAGTTCTCTAACTGTGGTTTGAGGGGATGCGACGATATCTTCGTAACGAACCCTATGGGTTTGTTCGTCCTCGAGTCGATCTAACAGGCGCAAAACGGCGGTATTATAGTCGTACCAAATGGACAAGCCCCGTTTGGGATTGTTGCGGAACCACTCGCTCATGGCGATCGAGCGCGCGTCTCGTACTAAATGTACGAACTTCGCGTTGGGGAAATCCTCGCCGATGGCTTCAAAAAATAGCGATTGTCGCGGTTCTTTGAGGGCTAAGCAGGTGGTTTTCTCTTTTTTGAGAATTCGATCGAACAGCCGTCGAGGATCGAGTTGGGCCAGAAGCGGTTTTGCGCCGTAATAGTTACAAATTTGTCGGTATTTGTTATTAACGATTTTTTCTTTTTTGTCGCCGCGAAAATAACGGGGAATTGCGAGTTCGCAGGGGGAAGCAATTTGCGAGTGGGAGTCGAGAACGCGCATGAGCATCGTCGAACCACTGCGCGGCGCACATCCGATAAAGGTAACCTGGCGAACGTTGGGATAGTGTCGGTTGTCACCGTTGCGGAGAATTTGAAACGCTTCCCAGTAGGTTTTTATCCAATCGAGCATAACGATAAATACTCCTTTTAATATAAATCAACCGGACTGAAAAACGGGTTTACAGAACCTTTTGATAGACCTCTAAAGTCTGCTCGGCTGTTTGGTTCCAGTTAAATTGTTTGGCGCGATCAAACCCCCGTTCTACGAGTCGATCGCGCTGCGCGGAACTGTCCAAAACCGACAGCATCGCTTCGGCTAAATCCTCCACGGAATGGGGATCGAACTGAATTCCCGCGTCGCCGACCACTTCGGGAATACTCGATCGATTGGAGGCGATAACGGCGGTTCCACAAGCCATCGCCTCCAGCGGTGGAATTCCAAATCCTTCGTATTCTGAGGGATAGACGAACGCCACGCTACAGCGATAGAGTTTCGCTAAATGGCGATCGTCGGGTTGTTTTAGGGTTTGTAAGTGGTTTTGCAGTCCCAATTCGTCGATTTGTTTCTGCTCGAAATCCCGAAACGAACCGCCAACAGCCAGTAACATCGCCTCGGGAAAACGCGAGACGACTTTCGATAACGCCTCTAAGAGGCGATCGAAGTTTTTATAGTTGGGATTGCGCGACCCCACATAGAGGAAATAGGGTCGTTCGGGAACCGATTCTTCGCCGTAAGACATTTGAATGTCGAGTTCGGAGGCTTCGTAGACCACGGTAATTTTCTCTTCAGGAACTTTCGACAGTTCCATGAGGTCTTTTTTTGTATTTTCCGAGACGCAAATTACCGCGTCGGCGATGTCTACCGATCGCTTTTTCGTCCGCGCGATTTGACCGCTGGCGTCCATGCGATCGGCGTACAGTTCGTGAATCATGTCGTGAACCGTCACCACCAGCGGACGCCGATAAGAGGTCATGTCTTTTCCCGTCAGCATCCAGTAATAAGTTGGGTGCATTAAGTCAAAGGATTCTGAAGCGGTGACCGCTTGGAAATAGCGGCGTTCTAACCACTCGAAAACCCGCCTCGGTTTTCCCTCGCGGAAGGGGAAGGCGTGGGTTTTTAGGTTCGGATGCTGCGGGTAGGCGATATCCTGGGTGCGATAGGCGGTCAGAATTGGCGTCAGACTGTTGGGAAGTCGGGAAATCAGGTTGTTGAAGTAGCGGTTGATTCCGCCGAACTTTTGCAGTTTGTAAATGACACCGTCGTAAAATACCCGCATCGATCGCTCCTTTAGGTAGGTTTTGAGATCCGTCTTAGGACAGTTCTTTCGATACCTCTCGAGACGCGTTGAGTTTCGACGCTACTCGCGCTTTATCAAAATACCCTTCGTCGTTGACTTCCACCCAATCGGTTTCATCTAGATCGTACATATGAAAGTGAGGGTGGTACAGTTTTAAGTTATACGAGAAAAACCCCGCCCAGTCGGAAAAGGCGCTGTGACCCGTCACGAGAACGTCGCAAAGGGTCATTTGATGAAAGCTTGTCATGGCGGGTTCGACGAGGTGAAATTCGATGAGTTCTCCGTAAGATTCGCTTTGAAACTCGCGGACGAGTTCGTTCATTTCTTCGTCCGAACCGAAGGAATAGATATGAAAGCGATGGGGTCGATCGCTTAACAGTTCGTTGAGTTGGCGCGTAATGGTTTGGTAGAAACTTGTCGGAAGAAAGCGTTGGTTTTTCACCGAGGCGTCTTCGCGGCGGATGTGAACCCCAATGTGAATTTTATCGCTCTCGAAATTGGCGACTTTGTAGGGATGAGAACGGGCGTGATATTTCTGGCGCAGTTTGCTGACGACGTTATCGTAAACGCTTTTCTCGACTTTACCCTCTCGCGCCCACTGTAACACTTGGTAGAGCAACACGCGCACGGCTTTTTGAAAACAGTAGATCCTGGGGCGATCGATTGTCTTGATGTTGTCGAAAACCCTTTCTAAATACTCAAAAGAAACTCCACTCCAATAGGGCTTTCGCCACTTGCGAATTTTTGGCGTCGGCGCACGCTTTAACCAGCGACGCCCTCGAGTTTCGAGAGGTGAGATCGCGTTCAACCCAGCTAGGGCGGGAGGGGAGAACTTACGAACCCCTAGTAGAGGCGAACAAGACACTAAATCCACGTCCAGCCGATTAATTTTGGCGGACTCGAAAAACTCGGAAAACAGCGTTTCGTTTTCCCCTAACCCAAAAAAGGCTTCCCAGCGTTCGTCAGGAAGTGGACTGTGTAAATACTCGAGGTCGTATAATTCAGCCAGGATAAATCCGGTAATGAGGTCGTCTAATTTGTGGCCGACCCGAAAGCCAGAATTAGGGATTGCGGTGACGTATTGATTTGAATGCACCGTAAACGTCCTGGATCGCGTTACAACAAAATTGCGCTTATTATGGCACGTGATGGTAAAAAACGGCAATGGTTTTCCATCGACTTCATCAAAAATTTACATTTTTTGCGCCCTTTTCTATCGCTTCTCGATGTAGCTTACGATTGGGGATTTACTTCACCCCCCTCTTTCTTCTCGAACGCACTCGACAGTCCTGAAAAACCAAGTTATACTTGAATTTTGCCTCGGTATGTTTGGAAGTGTTTGGTTATTTTGACAACAGTTTGAATGTCTCGGAATGTCCGATAAACTTGAATTGTCATTGTTGATAATGCGTTTTGAGTCGTAGCTGGTAATATTGTAAATTAGTTGTTGCTTGGAGTCTGCAAGTCACAACC